>DAITOE010000184.1:0-3408 GCA_036834245.1 Clostridia bacterium
AGCAGCATGGCCCACATGATGTTTGTGGGGCTGAGCGAGAAATACGGCTTCAGCATGGACACCCCGGTGGGCGAGCTGCCCAAAAACATCCTGGACATCATCCTCTACGGCACCCGGGGCGTGAAGGTGCCCATGCGGTATGAGAGCATCTCCGGCTCCGGCACCTACAACGTGAGCTACGAGGGCATCATCCCCACCCTGATGCGCCGCTACCGGGAAACCACCAGCGACACCGCCAAGGCCATGTATGAGAGCTTCATGCGGGAGGAACCCTGCCCCGCCTGCCAGGGCAAGCGCCTCAAGCCCGAGGCCCTGGCCGTCACCGTGGGGGGCATGAACCTGGCAGACTTCAGCGCCCTGAACTTAACCGCCGCCCAGCGTTTTTTGGAGAGCCTGCAGCTGAGCCAGACTCACCAGATGATTGCGGCCCAGATTATCAAGGAGCTGCGGGCCCGGCTGTCCTTCCTCAGGGATGTGGGCCTGGACTACTTAAGCCTGTCCCGGGCGGCGGCCACCCTCTCCGGCGGGGAGTCCCAGCGCATCCGCCTGGCCACCCAGATCGGCTCCGGCCTGGTGGGGGTGCTGTACATCTTAGATGAGCCCTCCATCGGCCTGCACCAGAAGGACAACGCCCGGCTGCTGGGCACCCTGAAGCGCCTGCGGGATTTGGGCAACACCCTGATTGTGGTGGAGCACGACGAGGAAACCCTGCGCAGCGCCGACTACATCGTGGACATCGGCCCCGGGGCCGGCCAGAACGGCGGCCAGATCGTGGCCCAGGGCAACCTGGAGGAAGTGACCCAGTGCCAGGCATCCATCACCGCCGACTACCTCTCCGGCCGCAAATACATCCCCGTGCCCAGGAAGCGCAAAAAGCCCAGCGGCTGGCTGAAGGTGTCAGGCGCCCGGGCCAACAACCTGAAAAACATCACGGTGGACTTCCCCCTGGGCCTGTTCTGCGCCGTGTCCGGGGTGTCCGGCAGCGGCAAAAGCAGCCTGGTGAACGAAATCCTCTACAAGGCCCTGGCCCGGGATTTGAACCGCGCCAATACCTACCCCGGGGACCATGACGGCATCCGGGGCCTGGAGCAGCTGGACAAGATCATCTCCATCGACCAGAGCCCTATCGGCCGCACCCCCAGGAGCAACCCCGCCACCTATACCGGGGTCTTTGACCTGATCCGCAAGGTCTTCGCCCTGACCCCGGAAGCCAAGGCCCGGGGCTACAAGGAAGGGCGCTTCTCCTTCAACGTCAAGGGCGGCCGCTGCGAGGCCTGCAGCGGGGACGGGATGCTGAAGATCGAGATGCACTTCCTGGCGGACCTGTATGTGCCCTGTGAGGTGTGCAAGGGCAAGCGCTACAGCCATGAGACCCTGCAGATTCACTACCGGGGCAAGACCATCGCCGACATCCTGGCCATGACGGTGGAAGAGGCCCACGGCTTTTTTGAGCACCACCCGGCCATCCGGCGCAAGCTGGATACCCTGGTGGATGTGGGCCTGGGCTATGTGCAGCTGGGCCAGCCCTCCACCACCCTCTCCGGCGGGGAAGCCCAGCGGGTGAAGCTGGCCACGGAGCTGAGCCGCCGGGCCACCGGGAAGACCCTGGTGCTATTGGACGAGCCCACCACCGGGCTGCACATCGACGACGTGGCCCGCCTCATCAAGGTGCTGCAGCGCCTCACCAAGTCCGGCAACACCGTGCTGGTGATTGAGCACAACCTGGACGTGCTGAAAACCGCCGACCACATCATCGACCTGGGTCCGGACGGCGGCGACCGGGGCGGCCAGGTGATTGCCGCCGGCACCCCGGAGGAGATCGCCCGGACCCCGGGCAGCTACACCGGCGAATACCTGCGGAAGGCGGGGATTTCCTGATGCGCTGCGCCTGTCCCTTCTGCGGCGTCTTCATGCCCCAGTCCGGCAGCCGGGATGCCTGCGTGTGCCCGGACTGCGGCTATGTCTGCGCCGCCTGCGTGTCCCGGAACCTGCCCAAAAGCATCGAGGAAATCCGCAAAATGGCAGCGGACCAGGCCTTTGCAGCAGAGGAAAATCCCCCGGATTCCAACTGACCCAGGCCCCGGTTTTACAGGCTCCTTCACCTTGTGTATGGGGCCTTTTTTCGTTATACTGATTGCATCCATCACAGGAGGTATTCAATGCAGCAAACGATGCAATCACCCCACCGCCGGGCCTGGCAGGTGGTGACACAACAGACGGGGCCGGTGCTGGCGCTTTTATTGTTTCAGCTGCTGCTGCGGGCCGTCGCCTTCATCCCCCTCATCTATGCCGCGGTGACCGGCCGCTTCTTTGGTTTCAACAAAAACTATGCCCTGGCCTTCGGCTTTCTCTTCTCCCTGCCCCTGGTGGTGCTGCTGATGTTGCCCTTCCGCTTTCAGGCAGCCGCTCGGAAGGCCCAGCTGCTGGGCCACCACCGGGACGCCGCCATCAACCTGAAAAACTACGGCATCTGGCTGCGGGCCGCCCTGCTGCGGCTGCTACGGGCCCTGCCCTATATCCTGCCCTTTTTTGTGTTTGCCGGGCTGTATTATTACTATATGCCCTATCCCGACTTCACCGTGCCCATGCTGGGCATCTCCCGGATCGGGGACGTGATCGGCAAGGGCTTCCTGGGCGGCGCCATCATCACCGGGGTGGTGGGGGTGGCTACCGCCATCCTGGCCGGCTGCGGCTGGCTCCGGGGCGTGGCCTTTGAGCATCAGGACGTTATCGGCCAGGGCATCGGCCTGTCCCTAAAGCGGGCCCGGGAGCTGCGCCGCCGCAGGAAAAAGACCATCCGGCGCACCGTGTTCAAAAATGCCCTGCTGTCCCTGCCGGCCCTCATCGGGGTACTGTATGTCATTGCCCAGCATCTGATGAGCCTGGACCGGGTGGGCATGCTGGCCCTGGATTATCTCAACGCCGCCGCCAACCTGCTGAAGTTTGACTTTCCAAGCCGGGTGCCCGTCACCATCGCCATCATCCTGCTGGTGCTGTGGCTGCCCCTGCTGCCCTTCCGGAAAACGGCCCTGGCCGCGGTGATGACGGAACAGACCAAGACCGCTGCATGAAAACAGAGCGCCTGGACAAGCTGGTGAGCGACCGCACGGACCTGAGCCGGGCCGAGGCCAAAAAGGCCATCCGGGCAGGGCGGGTGCAGCTGGCAGGCCAGGTATTGATCGCGCCGGACCTGCGGGTGCAGGCAGATGACAGCCTGAGCCTGGACGGCAAGCCCCTGCGCTTGGCGGGGGAACTGTATGTGATGCTCAACAAGCCCACCGGCCTGTTGACCGCCGCCCGGGACAGCCGGGCGGGCACCGTCATGGACCTGCTGCCGGAAGTTTTCTTGCGGCGCAAATGCATGCCCGTGGGGCGGCTGGACAAGGACACCTCGGGCCTGCTGCTGTT
>DAITOE010000185.1:0-3354 GCA_036834245.1 Clostridia bacterium
CGGGCTGGCCGCCGGCGGAGTTGTTGGTGATGGTCATCACCACCATGCCGATGTTTTCCGGCCCTTTGTCCAGGATGTGGGCCTCCAGCTTTTCAATGTCCATGTTGCCCTTGAAGGGAGCCCGCAGCTGGGAATCCAGGGCCTCGGGGTTGCAGGCCTCCAGGCAGCGGGCGCCGGCGATTTCCACATGGGCCCTGGTGGTGTCAAAAAACAGGTTGGCGATGGCATACTTGCCCTTGTGGAGGAAAATGGGCATCAGCACCTTCTCTGCCGCGCGGCCCTGGTGCACCGGCTGGGTGAACTCGTAGCCGAAGATGTCCTTGGTGGCCTCCATGAGCTTGTAATAGCTTTTGCCTCCGGCATAGGCCTCGTCACCCAGCATCATGGCGGACCACTGGGCGTCACTCATGGCGTTGGTGCCGGAGTCGGTGAGGGTGTCCACATAGACGTCCTCACCCTTCAGGCGGAACATGTTGTATTCGGCTTCCTTCAGTGCCTGTTCCCGGTCGGCCCGGGTGGTGATTTTGATGGGCTCCACCATCTTGATGCGGTAGGGTTCAGGGATGAATCGCGGCATGGACCTGTCCTCCTGTTGTGTTGTCCGTCCCGGCACAGGAAAAGAAGCATTTGAAATTCGGGATGTGTTTGTGCCTGCTTATAAAGTACCGAAAACAGCCTGTATTGTCAACAAAAAACCGCCCGTAAGGGGCGGTGTGTACAATGGATTTGATTGATCAGGCTTTGATGTCCTCCCCCAGCCAGAAGCGCTTTAAGGGCAGGAAGAGCATCAGGCCGATGGTGAGGGCGATGGCGGTTTCCGGCAGCATGTAGCCGCCGTTGTACACCAGGGAGTACAGGGCGCCGGACATGCCTTCGCTGTTGGGCCAGAGGGCGTCCCAGATGAGCCAGCCGGACACGAAATGGCACAGGAAGCGCAGCAGGCAGGCCAGCAGGATGCCGGCCCCCAGGGCCAGGGTGTGGCTCCTGGTCTTGCCCCTGAACAGGCCGGACAGGCCGTAGACGGTGTAGGCCACGATGTAGTCCAGCAGGGCAATGGCCACCACCTGGAAGGCGTTCTGGCCGTAGGCCACGTTTTTGACGCCGATGATCATCTGCATGATGGCAAAGACCAGGGCGGTGAACAGGCCCTGCTTGCTGCCCCAGCGCCAGGTGATGAGCACCAGGGGGATCATGCTGCCCAGGGTGACGCTGCCCCCGAAGGCCCAGGGGGCTTTGAAGGTGATGAACTCGTTGATGACGGTGGCGATGCCGATCATGATGGCGCTTTCCAGCAGGCGCTGGGTGGTGACGGTGGTGCGGGTACGGGTGGTCATGGGATGCTCCTCCTTGAATGCTGATAGGTCTTGATGCGCTTCCTGCCTGCAAGGAAAAGCGCCTTGCCGGAAAGCAAGACGCCTGTTTGAAAACTGCTTTCCTACGCCGGCATTATCCGGATCAGGTATGAGGGTTCCGGGCGGGGCCCGATCTCAGCCGGCTGACGCCAGCACCCCTGTGCCATCAGGGCACGGAGTCAAAATAGCACAGGGGCCCCATTGTTGTCAATACGGGCCGGGCGTGGTAGTATTGCACAGTGAAATCAAGGAAAGAAGGAGGGGTCATGGGCTTTTTTTCAGCACGGAAACAGCCAAAAAACCTGGACCTGTTGAGCCTTGAGGAGCTGCTGTTTGAAGCGGATGTGCAGCAGGACCCCCAGGTGGTCTACCAGGCCCTGACCCGGGCGGAAGCCCTGGCGCCGGAGGACCTGGCCGTGCAGCGCAGGCTGCTGCTGCACGGGCGGCTCCACGAGCGCAGCCCCAGGACCATGGACCTGTCCGTCATCCCCTGCTACGCCCTCCACGCCTTTGAGCACCCGGAGCAGCACGGGGAAACCGCACAGCAGGAGATGATCCGGGGGCTGTTTGACGGGGAGCGCCTGAAGCGCTGCCTGGCCCTCACCGACGCCCCGGACCAGTTTCTGGCTGACTACCTGCTGGAGTTGTCCCGGGCCTACATGCGCATCTTTGTGGCGCCGGACACCAGCCACGCCCCCCGGGTCTTCGGCATCTCCTTAAAGGGCAGCCTCCAGCGCTACCTGGCGGTGCCCGCCCGGGACATCGTGATGAACATCCTTTCCTCCCCCTTCTTAAGCCCTGCAGAAAGCATCCCCCTGGCCAAGGCCTTCTACCGGGCCTTCTACGAACACGCCCAGGGGGACACCCAGGCCCTGGACGCCCTGCTGGGGGTCGACATCCGTGCCCAGCTGCGATAAGGACAACACCCATGAGATTTTTTCAACGGCTGCTGGCCCTCCTCCTCTCCCTCCTGGTGATGGCGGTGTTTTACGTCTTTGCCGTGATGATGGAAGACGAGGAGAGCAAGCGCAGCGACAGCTTTGTGGTGGAGGCCCCTTTAGCCCCCCTCCTCCCCCGGGACAGCCTGGAGAGCGCCAGCGCACAGGCGGTGGCGGACGCCTTCGGCGTGGCCCTGCCACTGCCGGAGGGCTTTTCCCTGGGCAGGACGGAAGATATTCATTACCATACCTACCGGGCCCGGGTGGTCACCCTGCAGGGGGCTGCGGCCACCGTGCAGGGGGTGCGCCCCGCCTCCGCCGCCGGGGCCATCCTGCCCAAGGAGGCGGATTTTGTGGCCAGCAGCAAGGCCCTGCTGGGCTATCAGATGCTGGAAGCCCGGGTGGCCGGCAAAACCCTGTATGCCCTGATCACCCCGGAAGCCGCCTTCTTCATTGAGCCCCATCAGGAAGGGGAGCCCGGCGGCTTCTCCCTGCTGGAACCGGGGCCATAAACCAACACCCTTGAAAGGACAATCAATGAACCCGACACCTGACAACAAAGGCAGGACCGGCGCCCTGCTTCGGCGCTTCATCCCCTATTACCGGCCCTATCTGGGCATCCTCACCCTGGACATGGTCTGCGCCCTGTTGACCACCGTCTGTGCCCTGGTCTTCCCCCTGATTGTGCGGCAGATCACGGACCTGGCGGTGTCTGACGCCAGCAGCATCACCCTGGAGATCGTTTTGAAGCTGGGCGCCTTGTACGTGGGCCTGCTGCTATTGGAGGCGGGCAGCCGGTATTACATGCAGTCCCAGGGCCACATCATGGGGGCCAAGATCGAGCGGGACATGCGCTCCAACCTCTTTGCCCACCTGGCCCAGCTGTCCTTCTCCTATTACAGCGATACCAAGGTGGGCCAGATCATGGCCCGAATCACCAGCGACCTGTTTGATGTGACGGAATTTGCCCACCACTGCCCGGAGGAGTTTTTGATCGGCCTGGTGAACCTGGTGGTGAGCTTTGTGATCCTCTCCCAGATGAACCTGACCCTCACCATCATCAT
>DAITOE010000186.1:0-3344 GCA_036834245.1 Clostridia bacterium
CGCTACTTGAGCACCTCCTTCTTGTTGCGTGTTGCACTTGCAGTGTAAATCTAAGGTATTAATCCAGAAAGCAGAAATCGCTCTGCCCGAACAATTCCTGTTTTCGTTATCTAGTTAACAGAACAGCTTATCTGAAGATACAGCCCATCGTTGAAGCGTTTGTTTGCTGATCTTTTTTTCAAGGATGGACATAATAAAGCTCATGTGCTTTCACGCAAGCAATACTGTCTTTGCACCTATGTTACCGGTAATACCGGGTCTTGTACTCCAGCTTCTGTTTCAGTTTGGGCTTGCGCTTCCGGGTCATCAGCTTGAACAGGAAATGGGACACCACAGCCACTGCCAGCACAGGCAGCAGCACGATGATTAAAAACTCCAGGGAGAAGCGGGGGAAGGGGTTGGGGTCTGCGGCGGTATAAGCCCGGATTTCATCCAGAGTGGGGGCTAAGGAGGGCCGCCTTTCGATGCTTCGCGCTGCCAGCAGCTCGTACTGCACCGGCTCGGCACCGGGTGACGGGGGGGTGTAGGTCATGATGCCCATCACTTCCCCGGCCTGGATGGGGGCTTCCAGGGTGCGGGTGTACTCAATCTGGGTGCGGCTGGCATAGTTGGTGGTGGGGTCCTCAGTGCTGCTTTTGAGGGATACCAGGTTGTCATTGGCGGCGGGGTCCATCTTCCGGATGTTCAGCTGCAGCCGGCCCAGGTCGATGTCCTCCAGGGCGAAGCCCCCGATGTTGATCACCTTGGGATTTTTCTTGTACAGCTCCGCCACGCTGGTGGAGACAAACTGGGAGAAGCCGTAGTCCATCAGCCGGATGGTGTCCCGCCATTTGTCGGTGGAGCCGGAGTTGAGCACCACGGAAATCAGGGGGATGCCGGCTTTGGTGGCGGAGCCGATGAAGCAGTCCCCGGCCTGGCTGTGGTTGCCGGTTTTCATGCCGGTGGCATAGGGGTAGTAGTATTTGTTGTCTTCTCCGGCGGTGAGAAAGTCATTGGCCCGGTTGTTGAAGCGCCGGGCCTTGCTCATATTGGTTTCCGGCAGGGTGAAGCTGGTGAGCCGGGCAATCTCCCGGAACTCGGGGTTTTGCATGGCCTCCCGGGCAATGATGGCCAGGTCCCGGGCGGTGGACAGGTGGTAGTCGTCGTGGTAACCGTGGGAGTTGGTGAAATGGGTGGCGGTGCAGCCATAGCGGGCGGCAGCTTCGTTCATCAGGTTCACAAAGGCAGCCTCGCTGCCCATCAAGTGCTCTGCGATGGCGATGGCGCCGTCATTGCCGGAATAGATCAGGGTGGCCGGGATCAGGTCCCCCAGGCGCACCTGCTCCCCGGCCTGAAGCCCCAGTTTGGCGGCGTCCTTGGGCATGTCCGCCGCAAAGGGGGACACCACCACGATGTCATCCGGGTCGCCCATGGTGAGGGCCAAGAGGATGGTGAGCACCTTGGTGGTGGAGGCGGGGGGCCGCATCTCGTCGGCGTTTTTTTCAAAGAGCACCTCGCCGGAGGCTTGCTCAATCACAATGGCGCTGCTGGCCCGCAGGTTGCGCCCGGTCAGGTTTTCCGGCTGGCTGGCGTTGTATTCCTGGGCGAAGGCGCCGGAAAAAGGCAGCACAAGAACAACCATCAGCAGGCATAGCGCTGACGTCAGGCGATTTCTTGTGTTGCCCATGTTGATCCTTCCCCCGCTCCTTTCAAAAGCGTGGGCATATCCTATCACATTTCGGATTTCTTGTATAGTTTGGGCCCCTCTTCGTACAGGTTGGCCCCGGTGGCATCCACCGCCACCACGGCGGGGAAGTCCTCAATCACAAAGCGGTGGATGGCTTCCGGCCCCAGGTCGGGGTAGGCCACCACCTCAAAGGACTTGATGGATTTGGAGATCAGCACGGCAGAGCCGCCCACGGCACCGAAATAGACAGCCCCGTAGGTGGGCACCTGGGCTAAGGTGTTGGGCCCCAGGTAGCCTTTGCCAATCATGCCCTTGAGGCCCAGCTTCAGCAGGGGCGGGGTGTAGATGTCCATCCGGTAGGTGCTGGTGGGCCCGGCGGAGCCCACGGGCTGCCCGGGCTTGGCGGGGGCGGGGCCCACGTAGTAGATGGTCTCCCCTTCCAGGTCCACCGGCAGGGGCTTGCCCTCCTCGATCAGGGCCACCAGGCGCTTGTGGGCGGCATCCCGGCCGGTCAGCACGCTGCCGGACAGCAGCACCTGGTCCCCGGCCTTCAAATCGCGGATGGTTTCTTCCGTCAACGGTAATTGCACTCTCTTCATGTCAGTCACTCCTATATGAACAATATCAAACAGCAAGTAATCACCTGAGCCTTGTCTAATGGCATAAATATTCAGGGTCCGGGGCCAATGGCCCCGGTCTGGGGGTCTGGGGGATGAAATCCCCCAGGGCCTCCCCGTCCTAAATCGTCCGCTCGGCGTGGCGGGCGGCGTGGCAGCAGATGTTGACGGCCACGGGCAGGCCGGCGATGTGGGTGGGTGCGTTGATGATGTGCACCTTCAGGACGGTGGTCTCGCCGCCGTAGCCGGCGGGGCCGATGCCCAGCTTGTTGATGCCTTCTTCCAGCTCGTGCTCCAGCTGCCGGTAGCGGGGGTCCTTGTGGCTCCGGGTGAGGGGCAGGCTGGTGGCGCGCTTGGCCATGATGGCGGCCAGTTCAAAGCTGCCGCCGACGCCTACGCCCACCACCAGGGGCGGGCAGGGGTTGGGCCCGGCTTCTTCCACGGCCCTGAGGACAAACTGCTTCATGCCTTCCACGCCGGCAGAGGGGGTGAGCATCTTGGACTGGCTCATGTTCTCGCTACCAAAGCCCTTGGCGATGGCCACGATGTGGACTTTGTCGCCGGGCACGATGCGGGTGTGGATGACGCAGGGGGTGTTGTCCCCGGTGTTCTTCCGGTCAAAGAGGGGCTCGGCCACGATGGACTTGCGCAGGAAGCCTTCGGTGTAGGCCTTGCGCACCCCGGCGTTGACGGCATCCTCCAGGGCGCCGCCGGTGAAGTGCACCTCCTGGCCGATGGCGAGGAAGACCACGGACATGCCGGTGTCCTGGCAGACGGGCATGTTTTCCTCGGCGCCGATTTTGTTGTTTTCCAGGATCTGGTCCAGCACCATCTGCCCCAGGGGGGAATCCTCTTTTTCCCGGGATTCCTGCAGCTTGTTCATCACGTCCTCCGGGATGACGTAATTGGCCTGCAAAAACAGTTCGGCCACCGCCTGGGTGACCTGGCCCACATCAATCTCTCGCATCCTCGTCTCTCCTTTGCTGATTATTGATTTGTATCATACGCTGCTGCCAGGCCGCTTTCATGGGCTGGCCGCTGCCGATGTACCAGATTTCTTC
>DAITOE010000187.1:0-3333 GCA_036834245.1 Clostridia bacterium
TGTCCTTGGTCACCTGCACCTGGCGGTCGATCTTCTCCCGCAGTTCCGCCACGTGGGAGATGATGCCCACCAGCATCTGCCCCTGGGCCAGGCTGGACAGGGCGCGGATGGCCTGCTGCAGGGCCTCCGGGTCCAGGGAGCCGAAGCCCTCGTCCACAAACATGGTGGACAGGCGGATGCCTCCAGATGAGGACTGGATCTCGTCCGACAGCCCCAGGGCCAGGGAGAGGGCGGCCATGAAGGATTCCCCGCCGGACAGGCTGGCTACCTCCCGGGTGCTGCCGTTGTAATGGTCCTTTACCAGGAGGGACAGGCCGGCCTGGCTGCGGCGGTCCCCGGCCAGCTCCTCCCGGCGCAGCTCGTACTGGTTGCCGGACATCATCATGAAGCGCAGGTTGGCCCGGGCCAGGACCCGGTCCAGGTAATAGCCCTGGACGTAGGCCTCCAGCATGATTCGCTCCTTGCCGGGCAGGCTGCCGCTTGCGGTGTCTGCCAGGGTTTTGATGAAGGCCCAATCCCGGTTGGCCCGGGTGAGGGCGGCCGCCTGGCCGGTGATGCCAGTGAGGGCCCCCTGGTTGATCTTCAACCGGGTGTTCAGGTCCATCTGCTGCTGGCTCAGGGCGCTGATTGTGCTGGTTAATTCGGCCTCCCGGGCTGTTGCTGCCGCCGCGTCCACCGGCGGCTGGTCTGCCAGCTGGGCCTTCAGGGTGTTCACCCGGGCCTGGGCATCCGCCTGCAGGAGGGCCTGGGCCTCCACCGCCTTGCGGCTGTCCTCCGCCCGGTTCAACAGGGCCTGCCGTTCCCGGGAAAGGGCGGTCAGGGCTGCTTCCGCCTGCTCCTGGCTTTTGTGGGGCAGCTGGGCCTTCAGGTCCTCCCGGGCTTCTGTCCGGGCCTTGTGCCGGGCCGCGAGGGCCGCGCTGTCCCGGGCCAGGTCCTGCACCTGCTGCCGGGCCTCCTCCAGAGCGCTTTCCAATGGGGGGATCAGGGCTTCCAGCCTGGATTTTAAAGCCTCCTGCCGGGCAGCCTCCTGGCGCTTGGCCTCCAGCGTTTCCAGCCGGGCTTTTCCGGCCTTGATGTGGCTTGCCAGGCGCTCCACCAGGTCGGATACACCCTCATCCAGTTCCAGGCGGGCGGCCTGGTCCCGGATGTCCTGCTCCCGGGTCTTGATTTCGCTTTGCAGGGCGGCGCTGTCTTCCGCGTGCTGTGTGCGCAAGCTGTGCTTGTCCTCCGCCGTTTTCCGGGCCTGGCGCACCAGGGCCTCCGTGGGGGCTTCCGGCGGGGTGACGGCCGGGCTGGGGTGGTCCAGGGAGCCGCAGACCGGGCAGGGGCGCTGCGGCTGCAGGCGCCGGGCCAGGATCCCGGCCTGGGCGTCCAGGAAGGCCGTCTGCAGGGCCTCGTAGCGCTGCTTGGCCTGGCTGGTTTCCTGGCTTGCGGCCTGGTAGCGGCGCTGGCTGAGGGCCAGCTGCGCTTTGCGCTCCTCAAGGACCAACAGGGCATGTTCCAGGCGCTTTGCTCCCTCCTGGCCCTCCTGCAGCTGCCGGATCTGGTTGTTCAGTTCGCTTTGCTGGATGCCCGCCCCGGCCACCGCCTGCAGCGCCTGCCGATGCTCCTGCAGGCTGGCGGCCTGCTCCTTGACGGATTTTTCCCGGGCATCCTTATGAACCAGCAGGTCTTCTTGCTGCTGCACGAGGCCGGCCAGCTCTAACTCCAGCTGCGCCAGCTGGCCGTATTGGGGCAGCAGGGCCTTTAAACGGGCCTCCTCTTTTGCCAGTTCCTCCGCCCGGGGCAATAGGGCCTGGGCCTCTTTGAGCTGCTGCTGCAGCCGGGGCAGTGCCTCGGCCGCCGCTGCCAATTCCGCCCCGGCTGCCCCCAGGGCCTCTTCCACCTTCTGCCGCTCCCGGTCCAGGGTGAGGCGCTGCTGCACCTGGGCCAATTCCCGGTCCGCCCCTTCCCGGGCGGCTTTCACCGCCGCCAAGCGGTCCGTGTCCTGCTGTGCCAGTTCCCGGGCCAAGGCCAGGGTGTCCGGCAGGGGCAGCTCATGGGCCCGGGCCTGTTCCACCTGGGGAAAGAGGGGGTTTTCCCGGTCGCACTGGAGGGACCGGGCGTGGTGGGCGATGCTGTCCTCCAGCCGCTCCACCTGGTTTTTCTTCTCGGCGGCATCCGCCTTCAGGGCTTCCTGGAGGCGGTCGAAGCGGCCGGTTTCAAAAATCTGCCGGAACAGCTGCTTGCGCTCCTCGGTGGTGGCCACCAGCAGCTTGAGGAAATCCCCCTGGGCCAGCAGGGCCACCCGGGTGAACTGGGCCCGGTCCATGTGGAGCAGCGCCTTCACGGCGTCATTCACCGCGGTGGGCCCGGTGACCAGCTGGCCCCCGGGCAGGTGCAATTCTGCCTCCGCCGGACGGTTCACCAGCCGGGCCGCCCCCCGCAGGGCAGGCCGCTGCTGGTCCGGGCTGCGGCGCAGCCGGTATTCCCGGCCCAGGTAGTCAAAGACCATTTCCACATAGGTGGGGGTATCGTCCAAAGCATATTTGCTGCGCAGCATGGCGGGCTTACGGTTCTCCCCGCTGGGCTCGCCGTACAGGGCATAGGTGATGGCGTCAAACAGGGTGGTTTTCCCGGCACCGGTGTCCCCGCAGATCAGGTACAGGCCCTGCTCCCCCAGGGGGCGCAGGTCCACCCGGGTGACGCCGGAATAGGGCCCGAAGGCCGACATGGTGATGACCAGGGGCCTCATGGCGCCACCTCCCATACCCGGCTGACGGCGCGCTGCAGATAGTCCCGTTGCTCTGCGTTTAAGGGCTGGCCGTTCTGGGCTTCGTACAGGCGCGCAAACAGGTCCAGGGGGCTGAGGGCGGCCAGGTCCTCAATGGCGTCCAGGCTGCCCTGGTGGCGGACGCGCAGGTTGTCGTATTCCAGCCGCATCAAAAGGGGATAGATCAGGCGCAGCTTCTGCATGGCATTGGGCTGGTCCATTTCATCCGTGAGGGTGATGCGGACATAGTTGTCCCGGTTGATGGTTTCATAAAAGGCCCGGCTGGCCAGCTGGTCGTAAGTGCCCCGCAGGTCCACCAGGTCCCGCAAGGGGGGCAGGGGCAGCTCCCGGACGGCCAGCTCGCCCTTTGCCCCCAACTCCACCACCGTCAGGCTTTTGGTGTGCCCGGCCTCGGAGAAGGAGTATTTCAGGGGGGAGCCGGCGTAGCGGATGTGGGGCGCGACCATCTCCTGGGGCCGGTGCAAATGGCCCAGGGCCACATAGTCAAAGCCTATGAAGGCGGCGGCGTCCACATTGTCCGCCCCGCCCACGGAAAACTCCTCGGATTCGCTGGTCTGCCC
>DAITOE010000188.1:0-3318 GCA_036834245.1 Clostridia bacterium
TCCTGCTCCTTGATGAAGTAGGCGTTCTCCACGCAGCGGGTGGCGTCCATATACACCTTGATGCCCTTGGACTGGCAATAGGCATACACTTCCCGCATGTTCTTCATGGACACAGGCTGGCCGCCAGCCAGGTTCACGGTGATGGCCAGGCAGACATAGGCGATCTGCTCAAAGCCCACCTTCTCCACCAGGGCCTTTAATTTGTTCAGGTCCACATCGCCCTTGAAGGGGATCTCCATCTGGGCGTCGTGGGCTTCGTCCCGGATGATGTCGTGGAAGATGCCGCCGTTGGCTTCCTGGTGGTAGCGGGTGGTGGTGAAATACATGTTGCCGGGCACATACTGGCCGGGCTTGATGGCCACCTTGCTCAGCAGGTTCTCCGCCCCGCGGCCCTGGTGGGTGGGGATGACATGCTTAAAGCCGAACAGCTCCTGCACGGTGCTTTCCAGGTGCTTCCAGTTTTTGCTGCCGGCATAGGCCTCATCCCCCAGCATCATGCCGGCCCACTGCTTGTCGCTCATGGCGTTGGTGCCGGAGTCGGTCAACAGGTCGATGTAGCAGTCCTCGGAATCGATCAAAAAAGTGTTGAAGCCGGCCTTTTTGATGATCTCCTCACGCTCCTCCTTGGTGTTCATCTTGATGGTTTCCACCGTCTTGATGCGGTATGGCTCTGCAGGGTAACGATTGTCGAACATGATGCCCTCCTGTGTTGCTGCTCCGGGGTTGAGCCCGGATGTTTTTTTCTTGTTTTTCATCATACGCCTTTGTTCCGGCAGATGCAAGGGCAACAGCATCGAAATAATGAAAAAAACCGCCGGTTTGGGCGGTCAGATTGTACACAAGCCAGGTTCAGCGCCGATATTGGTTGTAGCGCCGCTGGGCGGACAGCATCATCAGGGCCCCTGCCAGGAAAAACACCCCGAAGGCCAGGAAGGCCCAGCCGCTTTCAAACAGGTAAAACAGGATGCCGCACAGCAGGCTGCCCGCTCCCATCACCATGCAGGCCTTGCCCATTCTTGCGGTGTAAGCCGGTTTGTCCTCCTCCCTCACATGGGGGTAATGATAGCTGTGGATCAGGCTGATGCGCTCCTTTTTCCAAATCAGGTAGCCCACGGCCATCAACAGGGTGCCGATGGCCGCAAACAGCAGCAGGGTGAACAAGGGCACGGAATCACCTCATCCTTTCTTCTTTTGATGCTGAATGCATCTATAAATTCAGATTGTACCAAAAAAAGCCAGGCGGTCAATCATAAACCGCCCGGCTTCTTTCCGTTTCACTGACCCCTGGTCACTGACCTACGCCTTCTTCCCCCGGCTGGCGCTCTTGGCACGCACCTCGTGGCTCAGCTCCTTTTTCCGCATCCTGAGGGACTGGGGGGTCACCTCCAGCAGCTCGTCCTCGTCAATGAACTCCATGCACTCCTCCAGGGTCATGGCCCGGGCGGACATCAGCCGCATGCTGTCCTCCGCCGCCGCCGCGTTCCTGGTGTTGGTCACGTGCTTTTTCCGGCAGATGTTTACCACAATGTCCCCCGGGCGGCTGGACTGGCCGCAGATCATCCCGGCATACACCGGGGTCTGGGCCCCCAGGAACAATGCCCCCCGCTCCTGGGCGCCAAAGAGCCCGTACTGGGTGGATTCCCCCGTCTCAAAGCACACCAGCGCCCCCACGTTCCGCCTGGGGATCTCCCCCCGGAAGGGCTCAAAGCCATCAAACACCGAGCTCATGATGCCCTCGCCCCGGGTGTCCGTCAAAAACTCGTTCCGGTAGCCAAACAGCCCCCGGGCCGGCACCGAGAACTCCAGCCGCACCCGGTCCTGGCCTGCCATGGTTTTCAAAATGCCCCGCCGTCTTCCCAGTTTCTCAATCACCGCCCCGGCTGCCGCCGCCGGCACATCCGCCCTCAGCAGCTCCATGGGCTCCAGCACCTGGCCGTCCGTTTCCTGCAAAATCACCTCGGGCCGGGACACCTGGAACTCATAGCCCTGGCGGCGCATGGTTTCAATCAATACCGACAGGTGCAATTCCCCCCGGCCCTTCACAATGAACTGGTCCGGGGTCTCTCCGTCTTCCACCTTCAGGGACACATCCGTGTGGGTCTCCTTATACAGCCGGGCCCGCAGGTGCCTGCTGGTGACATAGCTGCCCTCCCGGCCGGCAAATGGGCTGTCGTTCACCGAGAAGGTCATGGACACCGTGGGCTCGCCGATGGCCACGAAGGGCAGGGCCTCCTCCCCGCCCACCGCGCACACGGTATCCCCGATGTTCAGGTCCGACAAGCCCGACAAGGCCAGGATGTCCCCGGCCTGGACCTCCTCCGTGGGCACCCGTTTCAGGCCGTCAAACACCGACAGCTCCGTCACCTTGAACACGTCCCGCACCCCGGCGTCCAGCGCGTTCACCCGCACCAGCTGCTCCTGGGTGCGCACGCTGCCCCTGGTCACCCGGCCGATGCCGATCCGGCCCACATACTCGTTGTAGTCCACCGTGGAAATCAGGGTCTGGAAAGGTCCCTCCGGCTGGCATTCAGGGCCGGGGATGTACGTCAAAATCGCCTCAAACAGCGGCGTCAGATCCTTCCCCGGCGTGCTCAAATCCGTCGTCGCCGTGCCCTGGCGGGCGGACACATACAAGATGGGCCGGTCCAGGGTCTCCTCCCCCGCGTCCAGGTCGATCAGCAGATCCAGCAGCTCGTCCACCACCTCGGCGCTCCTGGCATCCGCCCGGTCCACCTTGTTGATCACCATCAAAACCGGCAAATTCAAATCCAGCGCCTTCCCCAGCACAAAGCGGGTCTGGGGCATGGGGCCCTCAAAGCTGTCCGTCAGCAGCAGCACCCCGTCCACCATCTTCAAGACCCGCTCCACCTCGCCGGAAAAATCCGCGTGGCCCGGGGTGTCCACGATGTTGATCTTCACATCCCCCCAGTGCACTGCCGTGTTCTTAGCCAGGATGGTGATCCCCCGCTCCCGCTCAATGTCCCCCGAGTCCATCACCCGCTCCCGCACCTGCTGGTTCTGGCGGAATACCCCCGCCTGCCGCAACATCTGGTCCACCAGGGTGGTCTTGCCGTGGTCCACGTGGGCGATGATAGCAATATTGCGAATGTCTTGACGAATCATACCTTGAGTTACCTTTCTAATTTGAGGGGACGCTGAGGGATTTCATCCCTCAGACTCCCTGACAAGGGCGGTGCCCTTGACCCTTAATCTGAAATAGGGATGTTTGCCCTGTTTTGGATGCGGTCAGTGTTGAAGGAGGATACGGCAGCACAACAAAGTATGCTGTGTTTCTCCGGCTATGCGTATTCAGGTGTT
>DAITOE010000189.1:0-3307 GCA_036834245.1 Clostridia bacterium
ACATACAATTTATTATGGTCCAGTATATCACAAGCCCTTTGCCAGCGTAAAGAAATACGGGCTTTCCGGCTGTCTTTGCCAGAATGAATACAACCATATCAAAGGGGAGTTTCAGAGGGCACAGCCCTCTGAGTGAAATCGTATCGCCCGGCTCTGCCGGGCGGGCGGGGCGGTTTGCGAAGCAAACCATTCCGCGCATTATTCCTGGCCGGGAGCGGAGCGACCAAGGAATAATGCCCGTTCCTCCTAATCGACAAAGTGTCCGCAGACACTTTGTCGACACCCAAACACAGGCCGCCGGCCGCCTGTGCTGCACAGCGGATATGCCCTCATCCAATAAAGGTTTCACAGAGGCGGTTTCATGCAGGGTTCCCGGGATTTGTCTGTGCGTCACCTGGTCCCATATTTCACCCTTAATATGAAGGCGCGGGCAAAAGCCCCAAACCCCATGTGTGAATTGAACAAACCGCCGCTTGAATAGAAAAATTTTCCCGCCTTTGGATTGACGTTTTCATACCGGGTTGATACGATATGTCTAACAAATCCAGGGTTTTACCGCCACACGTAACGCTGACACCATGAAAGGAGGGGCTTTATGTCTGTCGCACAAAACCAGCAGACCGTCAAGAACATCAAAATACGCAAAAAGAAGTGGACCCGGGACGACACGGAGCTGAGCATCCTCGCACTTCCCACCAGCCTGTGGTATCTGATCTTCTGCTACCTGCCCATGTTCGGCATCATCCTGCCCTTCCTCAACTACAAAATCACCCCCAACACCTCCTTCCTGGGCAGCCTGCTGCGCAGTGAATGGGCGGGGCTGGCCAACTTCAAATACCTGTTCATGGGCGGCAAGATCTGGATCCTGCTGCGCAACACCATCGGCTACAACATCGTCTTCATCACCCTGGGCGAAGCCCCCTCTGAACTGCCCTTCTACGTGGCCCAGGGCTGGCCGGGCGCCTGGACCTACACCAAGACCAATGATGCAGGCGAGGAAGTCAAGGTCACCGGCATCACCAACCCCTTCGTCGGCCCCATCTTCTCCGCCGGCTCCATCATGGGCTCCATGAACGGCATCTACGCCGGTGCCAAGAACCCCGAGAAGGTGCTGCAGTTCCTGGAGCTGGTCAACACCGACACCAAGCTGCGCGACATGATCTGCTACGGCGAGGAAGGCGTCAACTTCACCTACAACGAGGACGGCCTGGTGGTCCGTGACGCCGAGAAATCCTGGCCGTGGGCCCGCTACACCCAGGGCAACCACGCCATCCTGACCGCCGAGTACACCAACAAGGACATGTTTAAGGAAATCGAAGTGGTCAACGAGACCGCCACCCCCACCGTGCTCTTCGGCTTCAACGTGGACC
Organism: Clostridia bacterium; assembly: GCA_036834245.1. Lineage (GTDB taxonomy): Bacteria > Bacillota > Clostridia > Christensenellales > Aristaeellaceae > UBA6115. The sequence continues at coordinate 1,371 of DAITOE010000189.1, forward strand.
TGTCCAACATTGAAAACGAAGTCACCCTGGTGAAGGGCGTCTACGGCGACTTCGCCTCCGAGGTGCTCACCGGCGCCGAGGATCCCGAGGTGATCGTGCCCAGGATGATCGACGCCATGAAGGCCGTGGGCCTGGAGAAGATCATCGAAGAATTCCAGCGCCAGGTGGACGAGTTCTTCGCCGAATAATAGAAACCCGACCGATTGACAAGGGGCAGCCAGCCGGCTGCCCCTTTTGTTGAGCCGTGATATGTCTGCGGTCACTTGTCCGCTGCCCCCGCCTGGGCGGTTTTCAGGGCCTCATACAGGTTTAGCAGGGGGTAGCTGGCCCGCCCGCCTCCCCGGCCGGGGTTCCTATCCTGCACCTGGGTGGTGGCGCTTTTCACCAGGATGTCCTTCACCTGGCCGGGGTGTAAACCGGGGTTCACCGTCCACACCAGGGCCGCGGCCGCCGTCACCATGGGGGCAGCCTGGGAGGTGCCGCTCTGGGCCTCGTAGCCCCCGGGCACGCTGCTCACGATGCCATAGCCCGGGGCCGCCAGGGTGACCGCCTCCCCGTAGTTGCTGTCCGGGGACAGGTAAAAGGGCGCGCCGGGCCTGTCCTGCATGGCATTGCCCACCTGGGTGATGCTGTCCAGCACCCCCTGTCTGGCCTCCTGCAACTTGTCCTTAAGACCCAGGGCCGCATGGACGGTTTCATTGCCCAGGCAGTTGTCCGGGGTGATCATGGCAAACATGCCGTTGTGGAAGAGGGGCAGGCCCCCGTTGCCGGCCGACTGGACGATGAGGAACCGGTGGCCCTGTTCCTGCAGCAAACGCATGTAGACGGACAGGGTGACGGCCATCTCCTCATTCCATTTCAGGTCGGCCTCCTGGGTGATGTCCTGGCCCATGGAGTAGTTGATCACCCGGGCGCCGGATGCCACCATGTCCACCAGGTTCTTCACCAGCATGCTGGCGGTGCCCACGGTGGTGTCGATGTTCACCCCGGGGAACCGGAAGGAATCCAGCACCCGGATGGTGGCCCCCGGCATCAGCTGCTGCACGATGCCCGCCACATGGCTGCCGTGGCCTGCCGGGCGGTTGATCTGCTCCTCCTCCTTGTTGGGGAAGCTGAGCTTCAAAAAGGGGTGCGCTGTGTCAAAGCCGTCGTCCACCACCCCGGCCTGCACATAGCCCCCCTGGGGCAGCAGGGCCTGGGCCCGGTCCCAGCCGATGGCCTGGTGCCACCACTGGCTCTTGGGCAACTCCTTGTACATGCCCCAGTCATCCGGCCCCTCCGAAGTCTGGAGGGAATCCACGCCCGCCCCCATCAGGGGCGCCGCCAGGTCCAGGTGGGCATAGCGCACCTCCTCCTGCTGCATCAAGGCATCCGCCAGGGCCTGCAGCCCCTTCTTGTTCCGGGGCTTTACCTGCACCTGCACCTGGTGCAGCCCCGGGAAACGGCCTACGACCTTCGCATTCTCCCCCGGCAGCAGGGCCAGCAGCTGTTCCTCCGTCACCCCCTCCCGGGTGACCACCAGGAGCACGTTGTTGATATAGCCCAGTTCAAAGGCATCCAGCACCATGTCCGCTTCCCGGGGCCGGTACAGGGTGTTGGGCGGGCTGGCCTGCCCGTCCCCTGCCGCCGCCCCCAGGCTGCGGCTGATGCCTGTGAGCAGCAGCAGCGCCATCAGCAGCGCCGCCGCCTTTTTCATGGTTTCCTTCAATTCCATGCCTGTCACTCCTTCCCGGTTTGGGATATGCCACAGCATAGCACCGGCCCCTTTGTCTGCATAGCGGGGTTTTTGTCCGGTCTGTGAAGATTTTTCCAGGCCTTTTGTGAACAATCCCCGCGAAAAAGGCGGCTGTGCTATACTGTGTGCAGCAAAACAACGAGGTGGCCCATGAACCCATCCATCCTGATTGTGGAGGACGATGCCCACATCGCCCAGCTCA
>DAITOE010000190.1:0-3307 GCA_036834245.1 Clostridia bacterium
TGCAGCTGGGCTACCTGTTCTGCTTCCTGGGCTTTGGGGTGAAGGCAGCGGTGTTCCCGGTGCATGGCTGGCTGGTGCCCGCTTCGGTGGCCCCCACCCCGGTGACAGCCCTGCTGCACGCGGTGGCCGTGGTCAAGGCAGGCGTTTTCTCGGTGATGCGGGCCACCTACTTCAGCTTCGGCGTGTCCATCCTGGCGGGAAGCTATGCCCAGTATATCCCCCTGGCACTGGCGGCATTCACCATCGTCTACGGCTCCACCATGGCGCTGAAGGAAAAGCACCTCAAACGCAGGCTGGCCTATTCCACCATCGCCAACCTCAGCTATATCCTCTTTGGCGTCTTGCTGATGACCCCCGCAGGGCTTGCGGCGGGGCTATTGCATATGGTGTTTCACGCGCTGATCAAGATCGCCCTGTTCCTGGCCGCAGGCGCCTACATGGAGAAATGCCATTTGGAGAGCACCCAGGACCTGCGTGGCCTGGGCAAAAGCATGCCGCTGACCAGCCTGGTGTTTGTGACTGGAGGCCTGGCGCTGACAGGCATCCCCCCGCTCCTGGGCTTTGTGAGCAAGTGGGCGCTGGCGTCCTCCGCCATTGCACTGGGAGGCCTCTTGCCCTACCTGGGGCTGATAGCCCTGATTGTCAGCGCCATCCTGACCGGTACCTATATGTTGGTGCCTTCCTTCATGCTGTATACCGGCAGGCGGCAGCCTGGGGCGCCTGAGATCACGCCCATGGGCCCGCCCTTTCAGCTTACGCTGATTTTGCTGGGGCTTAGCCTCCTGGTGTTCAGCTTGTGGAATGGTCCCTTGATTGATTTTCTGACGCGCGCCGCGTTCGGCCTGGTATAGGGGGGAAGCACAGTGAAGAGCATTCCGGTTCTCATGATTGTGCTGCCGCTGCTGGCGGCAGGGCCCTGCTATCTGCTGGCCAGGCGACGCATAAGCCTCGGCTATCTGCTGACAGCGGTAGTGACCGCACTGCTGACTGGGCTTGGCATCTTGCTGGCTGTCAGCGGCACGGTCCAAAGCCTGCGTTTCCCGCGCTTGCTGGGCCTGGGCCTGTCGCTGAAGGCGGACGGCTTCCGCGTGGTCTACGCGCTGGTGGCCGGCTTTATGTGGCTGATGACCTCGCTTTTCACCCCCCAGTACATGGGGCATGGTCACCGGCGGCCCCGCTATCTCATGTACACCCTTTTCACCCTGGGCGCCACCGTGGGGGTGTTCCTGTCTGATGATCTGATCACCACCTTCCTGTTTTTTGAGGTGATGAGTTTCACTAGCTACTGCTGGGTGGCCCATGAGCAAACCCCGGGTGCCATGCGGGCTGGACAAACCTACCTGGCCATCGCCGTCCTGGGCGGCATGGCCATGCTGATGGGACTGATGATGCTGCGCGGGCAGCTGGGCTCCCTGGCCTTTGATCATCTGGCAAGCCTGGGCGAGACGGCGGACAAATCCGCTCTATACCTGCCCGGCGCCCTGATTCTGGTGGGTTTTGGTGCCAAGGCGGGCATGTTCCCGCTGCATGTATGGCTGCCCAAGGCTCACCCGGTAGCCCCCGCTCCCGCCTCTGCTCTGCTCTCCGGTATCCTCACCAAGGTGGGCATCTTTGGCATCCTGGTGATTTCCACCCGGCTGTTTTTTGGCAACATCCCCTGGGGCAATTTGCTGCTGGGGCTGGGACTGATCAACATGTTCCTGGGGGCGCTGCTGGCGCTGTTCTCGGTGGATTTGAAGCGCACCCTGGCCTGCTCCTCCATGAGCCAGATTGGTTTTATTCTGGTGGGCATCGGCATGCAGGGGCTGCTGGGTGAGCATAACGCCCTGGCGACTCAGGGCACGGTGCTTCACATGCTCAACCACAGCCTGATTAAGCTATGCCTGTTTATGGCAGCGGGGGTGGTGTATGTCCACCTGCACCAGCTGAACCTGAACAAAATCCGCGGTTTTGGGCGCGGGCGCTACGGCCTGATGGCCTGCTTCCTGGCGGGCGTCGCCTCCATCAGCGGAATTCCGCTCTTCAGCGGCTATGCCTCAAAAACCCTGCTCCATGAGAGTATTGTGGAGTACATCGATCACCTGCAGCACCTGGGGCAAGGTGCCTTTTGGTACCAGGCAACGGAGTGGGTGTTCATCATCTCCGGAGGCATCACCTTCTGCTACATGCTGAAGCTGTTCATCGCCCTCTTTGTTGAAAAGAACAATGAACGGCAGGAAGAGTTTGACCGCATGGGTCCTTCCATGACGCCGCTTTCTGCTGTGGCGCTTGGGGGCTCTGCCTTGGTCATCTTCCTGATTGGCCTGTGGCCGGAGGGCGTGCTGGCGCCGCTGGCCAACCGCATGTTGCCCTTCCTCCATGCCCACGAGCCAGCCCACGCCGTGCATTTCCTGGCCCCCGTCAATGTAATCGGTGCCTTGAAGTCCCTGGCCATCGGCGCTTTGCTGTATGTCACGGTTGTGCGCCGATGGCTGATCCAGCGGGACGAGCAGGGCCAAGCCCTTTATGTCGACCGCTGGCCGGAAAAGCTGGACCTGGAAAACGCGGTGTACCGCCCGCTGGTAGACCTGCTGGTACTTCTGGGCTCCCTGCTTGCCCAGGTGCTCAACACAGACCTTGGAAGCAGGATCCACCGCCCTTTCGTTGACCTCGCCTCACGCCTGGGGGTATTATGCTGTCAGGGGCTTGACCTGCTGATGGACAGGGTGGTTTATCCGCTGCTTTTCAACCTGGCCACCTTCTTTGCCCGCGCTGTGGACTGGCTGGTGGAGGGCTCGGTGTTATTGATGATGAACACCGTGTTCAGGCGTACTAAGGAAGGGACCCCGCTGGTTCCACCTGTGGGCAACCGTTTTACCTATAGCCTGGGCCGTGTCTTTGACGGCATTTTCTTAAGGGCTCGCCGGCTGTTTCGCAGAGACTCTCCCCACACCCCCAGGTTTATCTATGTGTTTTCCTCCGCATGGAATGGTATTCACGATGTGGGGCGGCGCCTGCAGCGCACCCTTTCCTTCAGCCTGATTCTGTTCGCGCTGGTGCTGGTGATGCTGCTCGCCTTTCTGATGACAAGATAATCAACTTCCAGCATGATTCAAGCCGCTCGGCGCGTTCTGTATTTGGGCGGAGAATAGAAGATGCTCCGCCTGACAACGGAGAAATATGGACACGGTGACGGTGACTTACTGCATGTTCCATGACGAGAAGCAGCATTTCACCACAGAACGCTAAAGCGAGTTCATCACCTTCTGCAATTCCTACAACGATGTTTCCATCGTGGAGCCTGAGGACATGCCCAATCCCAGCAATT
>DAITOE010000191.1:0-3306 GCA_036834245.1 Clostridia bacterium
GTGGGGTGGCAGGTGGTACTTTTTTGTGGCAAGCAGTCAAGAAAAGCTGTAGTATAGGCCCATTGGAGGTTTTTTTCTTATGCAGCAGCACAACATTCTCAACTGGGCGTATTTCAAACAGCGTTTTCCCGTCATTGTCCCGGTCACCAAGGGCTGGTCCGGAGACAAGAAGTATCAGGTTACCGGGGCGGATGGAGTAAGCTTCCTGCTGCGCATCAGCCCTATGAAGCGCTATGAGGCGCGCAGGGCCCTGTTTGATTTGCTGCAGCAGGTGGCGGCCCTGGGCATCCCCATGTGCAGGGCGGTGGAGATGGGCCTGTGCGAGGAGGGGGTCTATGTGCTGCACACCTGGATTCCCGGGGTGGACCTGCGGGAAGGCATGCACCTGTACAGCAAAGGTCAGCAATATGACCTGGGCCGTCAGGCCGGCCAGATTCTGAAACGCATTCACGCCATCCCTGCACCGCCAGGGCAGGAGGACTGGCAGCAGCGCTTCAATCGGAGAATCGACCGGAAGATCCGGGATTATCAGGCCTGTGGCCTCCGGTATCCGGAGGATGAGGCGCTGTTGGCCTATCTTGCAGAAAACCGCCGCCTGCTGGCAGGCCGCCCCCAGTGCTTCCAGCACGGGGATTACCACGAGGGCAACATGATGCTCTCCGACGGCCAACTCATCATCATCGATTTTGACCGCTTTGATTACGGCGACCCCTTTGAGGAGTTCAACCGCATCGTTTGGTCTGCGGCCGCAAGCCCCGCCTTCGCCACCGGCCAGGTTAGGGGCTATTTTGAGGGGGAGCCGCCCCGCCTGTTCTGGCAGCTGCTGGCCTTGTACATCGCCAGCAACACCTTGGGTTCCCTGCCCTGGGCCATCCCCTTTGGCCAGGGGGAAATCGATGTGATGCAAAAGCAGGCTGCACAGGTGCTGCACTGGTATGAGGGCATGAAAAACCCCGTGCCCAGCTGGTACGGGGATTGCACAGCCTGCTGATTGAAACCAACAACTTTATACCTTTTGATTCGTAGTCAAACCCTCTCAGGCGCCGTATTTTTGGGGTAGACCCCCTCCTCCCGCCACACCTGGTTCATCAGCTCATAGCGCTCAAGGGGCAGCCCGGTGTAGATGCAGTTGGAGGTGGAGAAGATATAGCCGTAGCCCGGCATCCCCTCCCGCAGGGAGCGGCGCACGTCCGCCACCAGCTCCGTTTCAGTACCCGTCTGCATCAGCCCGCAGTTCACGTTGCCGATCAGGCACACCTGGTCCCCCACCAGGCGCTTCACTTCCTTCAGATCCACCCCGCCCTGGGGGTCCAGGGAGTGGAGGGCGTGGGGGCCGGATGCCACCATCAGATCCAGGATGGGCATGATGTTGCCGTCTGAATGCTTGATGGTGTACAGGCCCTGGCTGCGATAGTGGGCGATGATCTCCGTCAGGTAGGGCTGGATGAACTCGGAAAACTGGTCCCGGGTGAAAAAGGGGTTCACGTTGAAGCAATAGTCCGCGCACAAGGCAAAGCCGTCCAGCAGCCCCGGGTTTTTGGCCAGGGTGTCGCTGAGCACCCGGGCCTGGTCCACCTGCCGCCGGGCCTGGCGGTGCAAAACCTCCGGCTCCTCATACATCCGGGTGGAGAAATCCATCATGTTCTCCCCGTCCGGGATGGAGAAGGTGGGGTCCCCGTGCATCATCAGGAAGAACTGGTCCCCGGACAGTTCCCTAATGGTCTGCAAAATCTCCACCACCGGGTTGTTGTCCTTACCCCACAGCTTCACCGGGTTGGGGTTGGGGTGCACAAAGATGGCGCTGTGGCCGTATTTGACCGCAATCTCGATATAGCTTCGGGCCATGTCCAGCATCTGCAGGCGCTGTTCCTTCCGCTCCATCTGGTCCCATTGCTCATAGAAGCGGTGGGAGGGATGCACCCTGCCGATGGCCTCCATGGTGAGGAAAAACACCAGTTCAAAATGGGGCACCAGCCCGGTAATGGGCTGCCGGTCCAGGGCCTTCTTGAAGCGTTCCCGGTGGGTCATGGCGCACCTCCCTGTTTGTATTGTGTTGCTTGCCGCCATTGTACCCAATGAAGCCGGGCGGGGCAAGGGCGGGCTCAGGGGGTATAATTCCAATGGATGAACCATATCAAAGGAGGGCTGCCATGAAACCGTTGCTCATTGCCTATGCCGGCAACCAGGGCATCCGCATGATGACCCGGGAGGACGCAAGACGCCTCAGCCACATCAACCTGGCCTTCGGGGTGATTGAGGAGGGCCTCTTGAGCCTCCGCCACCTGGACATCTGGGCGGAACTGCCCAAGATCCGCGCCTGGAACCCGGACATCAAATTCGTCCTCTCCGTGGGGGGCTGGGGCGCCGGCGGCTTCTCCGAAATGGCTGCCACCCCCGAGGGCCGCAGGGCCTTTGCCAAGTCCTGCCGCGAGGCCATGGACCTGCACCAGCTGGACGGCATCGACATGGACTGGGAATACCCCTGCTCCTCCTCTGCCGGCATCGTCAGCAGCCCGGACGACCGGGAGAACTTCACCTACCTGATGCAGGAGTTGCGGGCCGTCGCCGGGGACAGGATCGTCTCCATCGCCGCCGGGGCCGGCAGGTATTTTGTGCGGGACACCCAGATGGACCTGGTGGCGGAGGTATGCGACTACATCCAGCTGATGACCTACGACATGCGCAGCGGCTTCACCCGCCAGGCCGGCCATCACACGGGCCTGGACGCCTCCCTGGGGGATGACAGGGGCATGACGGTGAAGCGGGCGGTGGAAATCTTCCACAAGGCCGGGGTGCCCAAAAACAAAATCGTCATCGGCGCCGCCTTTTATTCCCGGCGCTGGGGCGGGGTGCCCGATGTCAACCACGGCCTCCTGCAGCCCGCCGGCACCGTGGGCAATTACGGCCCGGGATACGACACCCTGCTTTCCGATTACATCGACAAAAACGGCTGGACCGCCTACTGGGACGAGGCCGCATCTGCCCCCTTCCTCTTTAACGGCAGCGAGTTCATCAGCTATGACGACCCCCGCAGCGTGGCCCTGAAATGCCGCTACCTGAAGGAAGAAGGCCTCCTGGGCATCATGTACTGGGAGCACAGCTGCGACAGCACCCACAGCCTGCTGGCGGCCATGGCGGAGGAGCTGGCCGGGGATAATGCCGAACTCAATCTTTAACGCTTCCATGAGCAGGCCCTGCGTCAGGCTTCAATTCACTACGTTTGCTGCCGAGGCAAGCTCGAAAGCTGACTGCGTTCCGGAACCCTTCCTTCCGCTTGAAAGCAGGCTTTCAAGCGAGAGGAGGGAA
>DAITOE010000192.1:0-3303 GCA_036834245.1 Clostridia bacterium
GTCAGGCGCAGGCCCATGCTGGTGGCGGTGATGAGGTCATATTGTTTCATGGTGTACTCCTTGTTCTGTTATACGCCGGAATAGGCCAAAAACCCGCCGTCCACGGGGATGGTGACCCCGGTGACAAAGCCCGAGGCTTCTTCTGACACCAGGAACAGCAGGGCGCCGATCAATTCCTCCGGCTCCCCCAGGCGGCCCATGGGGGTGCTGTCCAGGATCTTCCGGGTGCGGGGGGCGGGCTGGCCCTCGGGGTCAAACAGCAGGGCGCGGTTTTGCTCCGTGGCGAAGAAGCCCGGGGCGATGGCGTTGACCCGCAGGCCGCTTTTTGCGAAATAGGTGGCCAGCCACTGGGTCAGGCTGTTGATGGCGGCCTTGGCCCCGGCATAGGCCATCACCCGGGTCATGGGCTGGTAGGCCGCCATGGAGGAGATGTTGACCACGCAGGCCCCGGGCCGGCCCGTCATCTCCCTGGCAAAGACCTGGGTGGGCAGCAGGCTGCCCATGTAGTTCAGGTCCATCACGGCCCGGATGCCCGCCGGGTCCAGCTGGAAAAAGTCGCGCACGGCCTCGCCGGCCTGCCCGTATTGCTCGTCCCCGGTGGTGGCCTCGGGCCGGTTGCCCCCGGCGCCGTTGATGAGGATGTCCACCGGGCCCATCCGGGCCAGGATGTCCGCCCGGGCCTGGTTCAGGGAGGAAAGGTCTGTCACGTCCGCGGCGAAGGCCTGGGCATTCCCGCCGATTTCCGCCGCCGTCTGCCGCGCTTTGTCCAAGTTGCGGCCCAGGATGGCCACCTGGGCGCCGCAGGCGGCCAGGGCCCCCGCCATCCGGGAGCACAGCACGCCGCTGCCCCCGGTGACCACGGCAATTTTGCCGCTTAAATCCACATGATAAGGAAGTTTCATCTGCATTCTCCTTGCGTCGGTCTTTTGAAGCTGTCCATGCAACGACGCGGCCGAAACACCGGCTTTTGCGCCACTGATTGCCAGTATAGCAGGTTTTTGCTGGCGACGCACAGGCGGGGGCGGCCCAAAGAACACCGGAAGCACAGGGGGCGGCATGTCTTGCCCTGTGCTATAATCAATTCAACACTGTCCCTGGAGGTTCATAGATGATCTTAAGCATGCGCTGGTTCGGCCCCGGTCACGACACCATCCCCCTGCGGTTTCTGCGCCAGGTGCCCGGGCTAAAAGGGGTGGTCACCACCCTGTACGGCAGCCTGCCCGGGGAGGTCTGGGAAGCTGCCGCCATCCGCCGCCTGCAGGAGGAGGTGGCCTCCGCAGGCCTCGCCATCACCGGCATTGAAAGCCTCAATGTCCACGACGCCATCAAGGCCGAGCTGAAGGAGCGGGACCATTACATCGACAACTACATCACAAGCCTGAGCCGCCTGGGGGAAGCCGGGATCAAGCTGGTGTGCTACAACTTCATGCCGGTGTTTGATTTCACCAGGACTGAACTGGCCCACCTGAGGGAAGACGGCGCCGCCGTGTTCTCCTACGACCAGGCGGTGATTGACACCATCGACCCCGGCCGCATGAACGAGCATATGGAACGGATCAGCCAGGGCTTTGTGATGCCGGGCTGGGAGAAGGAGCGGGTGCGGGAGCTGCAGCGCCTCTTTGAACTGTATCAGGGTGTGGACAGCGAGGCGCTGTTTCACAACCTGGTCTATTTTTTGAAGGCCCTGATGCCGGTGTGCCAGCGCTACGGCATCCGCATGGCCCTCCACCCGGACGACCCGGCCTGGCCGGTCTTCGGCCTGCCCCGCATCGCGGGGGACCTGCCGGGCCTGCTGCGCATTGTCCAGGCGGTGGACCATCCGTCAAACGGCATCACCCTGTGCACCGGCTCGCTGGGCACCCGCCGGGACAACTACATCCCCGGCATCATCCATGCCCTGCAGGGCCGCATTCCCTATGCCCATGTCCGCAACCTGCGCCACACCGTCCCCGGGCGCTTTGAAGAAAGCGCCCACCTGAGCGCCGACGGCTCCCTGGACATGTACGCCATCATGAAGGCCTTTTACGACACAGGCTTTGACGGCGTCCTCCGGCCGGACCACGGCCGGGCCATCTTTGACGAGGTGGCCATGCCCGGCTACGGCCTGTACGACCGGGCCATCGCCTGCGGCTATTTAAGCGGGCTGTGGGAAGCCCTGGGCAAACAGGGAAAGGGAGGTGCCTGACGGATGCCGCCCCTGACCCTGATGGTGAAGCCGGCCTCCGGCGCCTGCAACCTGCGCTGCAGCTACTGCTTTTATGTGGACGAGATGAAGCACCGGGAAACCGCCAGCCACGGCTTCATGAGCCCGGGCACCTCAGAGCAGACCATCCGCCGGGCCCTGGTTTATGCCGAAGGCAGCCTGTCCTTCATGTTTCAGGGGGGCGAGCCCAGCCTCATGGACGCCGGCTTTTACCGGGACTGGCTGCGCCTGGTGGCCCGATACAACAACCGCAGGCTGCCGGTGTCCTACGCCCTGCAGACCAACGGCTTTGCGCTGTCTGATGACCTGATTGCCGTGCTCAAAGAAGGAGGCTTCCTGGCGGGGGTCTCCCTGGACGGCACCCGGGACCTCCACGACAACAGGCGGCGCACCGCGCAAGGCGCGCCCACCCATGACCAGGTGCTGTTCAACATCCGCCGCCTCAAGGCAGCCGGCGTTCCCTACAACATCCTCTGCGTGGTGGACGATGCCGTGGCCGCCCAGCCCGAAGCCGTCTATCATGCCCTCCGCCCCCACGGCTACCTCCAGTTCATCCCCTGCATGACAGCCCTTGCAGAAGGCGCCGCCCCGGCCCTCCACCCGGACAGCTACGGCCGCTTCCTGGTCCGGCTTTTTGACTGCTACGAAAAAGACCTGCGCGCCGGGCGATACGTCAGCATCAACCTCTTTGACAACTTTATCCGCATGGAAAAAGGCCTGCCCCCTGCCGCCTGCAACATGCAGGGCCATTGCTCCCCCAACTACGTGGTGGAAGCCGGGGGCCAGGTCTACCCCTGCGATTTCTACTGCCTGGATCCCTGGCTCCTGGGCAATGTCCACACCGATTCCTTCTACGCTATCGCCGCCTCTCCCTTGATGCAGCGCTTCCTGGCCGAGGGCAGGGAGCACCCCGAAGCCTGCCGCGCCTGCACCGCTTACAGCCTCTGCCGCACCGGCTGCAAGCGGGACCACCAGCACGGCACCAACCGCCTCTGCGCCGCCTTCCGGCATTTTCATCAGGAGCGGGGGGAGGCCCTGACAGCATTGGCCGCCGTCCCCATCACTGCCCTGCCCCGGCAGTAGGGGCCGGGGGCTGGGAC
>DAITOE010000193.1:0-3298 GCA_036834245.1 Clostridia bacterium
AACCCCGGGCCGGTCCTGCACCTTGAAGGCGGAGCGGCCCGCCAGGTAGTTGATCAGGGTGCTTTTACCCACGTTGGGCACCCCCAGCACCATGGCCCGGGCAGACCGGTGGATGCCCTTTTTCAGAGAGCGGGCCACCCGCTCCTCTGTCAGCTTCACAATGGCGTTTAGGATGCTTTGCTTTTTCCGGCCCATTTCAATGGCCATGCAATCCAGCCCCTGGTTCTGGAAATAGGCCTGCCAGGCTTTGGTTTGAGCGGGGTTGGCCAGGTCGGATTTGTTGAGAAGCAGCACCCTGGGCTTGTTGCCCACCAGGGGGTCCAGGTCCGGGTTGCGGCTGGACAGCGGAAGCCTGGCGTCACACAACTCAATCACTGCATCGATGCGCTGGAGCTGATCGGCCAGCAACCGCCTGGCCTTGGCCATATGCCCCGGAAACCATGAAATGTTGTTTTGCACAATCCACCTGCTTTCTACGGGTAAAAATAGCATGAATCCGGGCAAAATGCAAGAAAATACAAGCAGATCCGGTTGACACAGCGGGAAATGCAATGGTAGGATAACCCATCGGCTGTGACGAAGAACAACCCCTGATCAGCTGCTTCATCCAGAGAGGAACGCGTTTGCTGGAAGCGGTCCATGAAGCAACAGGGCATTCACTTTTGAGCCGCCAGGCTGAACGAAACAAGTAAGCCGGGCCGTTCCCCGCGTTAAGGGCAAAGAGCGCGCTTTATGCGCGGAAACTGGGTGGTACCACGTTTGATCACGTCCCATGCATGGCATGGGACTTTGTTATGGGAGGATGACGTGAAAGAAAAACTGCAGGCGCTGCAGCAGGAAGCGATGCTTGCCATCGGACAGGCTGACAGCGAAAGCGCCCTGGACCAGGTGCGCCATCAATACCTGGGCAAGAAAGGCGCCCTGACCCTGGTGCTCAAAACCCTGGGACAGTTGAGCCCGGAGGAGCGCCGGGCGGCCGGGATGGCTGCCAACGAGGTCAAGGAAGCCATTGCCCAGGCCATCACCGAGAAAGACCAGGACTTGCTGGCCCGCAGCTCCGTGATTGACGGGGCCATGGACTTGAGCCTGCCGGGCATCCGGCCCCAGGGCGGGCGGCTGCACCCCATTACCCAGATGTGCTACGACCTCAATGACGCATTTTTGTCCCTGGGCTTTGAAGTGTTTGAGGAGGATGACATCACCAGCGAGCTATTTGCCTTTGATCACCTGAACTTCCCGCCGGAGCACCCGGCCCGGGACAGCATGGACACATACTGGCTCAAGGGCTATGAGCACAAGCAGGGGTCACAGCGCCTGTGCCTGCGGCCCCACCTGACGGGGGCAAGCGTCCGGTACCTGAAACAACACGGCGCCCCTGCCCGCTTTGTGTACCCAGGCGGGGCCTACCGGAACGAAAGCACCGATGCCAGGCACGAGCGTGCATTCTTCCAGTACGAAGCGCTGATCGTTGAAAAAGACTTCGCCTTTGCATCCGGCCTGCTGCTGATCCGCACCATCCTACAGAAGGTCTTCGGCCGGGAGGTGGCTGTCCGGATGCGCGCCGGCTTCTTCCCCTTTGTGGAACCCGGGTTTGAGATTGACATGCAGTGCCTGGTCTGCGGCGGCGCCGGCTGCCGCGTGTGCAAGAACGTGGGCTGGATTGAGGTGATGCCCGGCGGCACCCCCCATCCCAACGTGCTGAAGGCATCCGGCCTGAACCCGGATGAATACAGCGGGTTTTATATCAACATCGGCCTGGACCGCCTGGTGATGATGCGCTATGGCGTGGACGATGTGCGCCTCTTCCGGGGCGCTGACCTGCGCTTTTTGGGCCAGTTCCGCTAAGGAGGATGGATAGATGAAGATTTCCTTGAATTGGATCCGTCAATATGTTGATTTGCCAGAGAACCTGGACCTGAAAACCCTCGCCCACGACCTCACCATGCGCACCGTGGAGGTGGAGGACGCAATCAACCCGGCAGACAGCCTGGACAAGATCCTGGTGGGTGTCATCACAGACATCCAGCCCCATCCCCAGGCGGACATGCTGCGGGTGTGCCAGGTGAACATCGGCGCCGAAACGGACAGCACCATCGTGTGCGGCGGCAGCAATATTGCTGTAGGTCAGCAGGTGGCGGTGGCCACCCCAGGCGCCTATGTGCGCTGGCACGGGGAAGGCGAGCCCGTCCTCATCAAGCCCACCAAACTGCGGGGCGTGAAAAGCGACGGCATGATTTGCGCGTCTGCAGAAATGGGCCTAGAGGAATTGTTCCCCGCCGGGGACGACCACGAGATTTTAGACCTGTCTGCCTTTACGGAGGCACAGCCAGGTATGCCTGTGGCCCAGGCCTTGCAGCTTCATGACATCATCCTGGAGATTGACAACAAGTCCCTCACCAACCGGCCTGACCTCTGGTGCCATTACGGCATCGCGCGGGAGCTGGCAGCCATCTACCAGCTGGCCTTAAAGCCGCTGCCCGTCTTTGATACCCCGGGGCATCTGCCGGAATACCCGGTCGACATTCAAAACCAGGACCGCTGCCGGCGCTATGCCGCCCTGCAGTATGAAGGCCTGAAAAACGGGCCCTCGCCCTACTGGTTGAAGCTTTGCCTGTGGAAGACAGGCATCCGTCCCATCAGCAGCCTGGTGGACATCACCAACTACGTCATGCTGGCAGTGGGGCAGCCTACCCACGCCTTTGACAAGAACATGGTGCAGGACGAAATCATCATCAGAACAGCAAACCCAGGCGAAAGCCTGACCCTGCTGGACGGCAGGGAACTGCAGCTGACAGCGGATGACCTGTTGATCTGCGACCGCAGGGAACCCATCGCCCTGGCCGGGGTCATGGGGGGAGAAAAGGATTCCATCCTGCCTGAAACCGACAACCTGCTTCTTGAGATTGCCAATTTTGAGCCCAAGGGCGTCCGCCGCAGCGCCACCCGGTTCCAGGTGCGCACGGAAAGCGCCATCCGGAACGAAAAAGGGCTGGACATGGAGCGCATGGACCAGGCCATGGCCGTGGCGGACCAGGTGATCCGGCAGCTGTACCCTCAGGCGGTTCTCACCGCCTTTACCGACAGGCACCCGGTGCAGTCCACACCGGTGGAGGTGCCCGTCAGCCTGTCCTGGCTCGGCACCCGCCTGGGGAAAGCCATCACCGGGGATGAGGTGGCACAGCTGCTTCGTCCCCTTGGGTTTGCGATTACCCAAAGCGGAGATGACTTGAAGGTGCAGGTTCCCACCTGGCGCGCCACCGGGGATGTGGACATCAAGGATGATGTGCTGGAAGAAGTG
>DAITOE010000194.1:0-3280 GCA_036834245.1 Clostridia bacterium
CACCAGGAAAAACAGCATCACGACCATCAGGGCGCGGTACAGGGCATCCGGGCCATAGCGGCCGCGCATGAAGTTGGCCAGGCGATACTTGAGGTTGTGGAGGTTCATACGCGTTTCCTTTCAGTGATTAAAAGCACCTGCAGCACAGCCGGGCCAAGCACAGGCCCATGCACAGGGTGTTGAGGCTTCCGATGTCCGGCATGCCGAACATCTGGCTGCGCTGGGTGTACTGCCTGGCGTTGCCCTGGATCTGCATCCTGGTCTGAGCGTAGTTGTAGTTGTCCGGTGCCAGGCGCACAGCCTCGTCGATGTGCTGCATGGCGGTCACCTTGTTGCCCATGTTGAAGTTGGCGACCGCGCTTAGGTAGTACCATTCCGCGCTGCGGTTTTTGATCTGGCTCAGGGCATACAGGGCCTCGTTGTACCGCATCGCATTCATATAACGGCGCACCGGGTCAAATTCATCAAATCCGCCCTGGCGTTCCTGCTGCCCGGTTTGCTGCCAGCCAAAGCCGAAGGCCTCAAAGGGGTTGAAGCCGCCAAAGCCGCCGTAGGGGTTGGACCCGGGCTGGCGCTGCCCGGCCTGGGGCCTTGAATAGTCCTGGTAGCGGGCCCGGCCGGATTTGATCTCCTCGTAGGCCACGTTCACCTCGGCCATTTTTTTCTGGGCGTTTGCATCCCCGGGGTTCAAGTCCGGGTGGTATTTCTTGGCCAGCTTCCGGTAGGCCGCTGTGACCTCCTGCTCGCTGGCGTCCCTTGAAATGCCCAGCACCTGATAGGGATCTCTCATGCGGTTTCCTCCTCTGGCTGCCGCCGCGGAAAGCGTGTCCAAACCCCGGAATACAGGATGTTGTCCATCAGGGTTTTGTCCTTGTACAGGGTGAAGGATTCATAGGCGGCGGCGCAGTCCGCCATCAGCATCTGCAGCATGGGCCCGTGGCGCTCCGAAGGGATGGTGGTAAGGGGGTTGTATTTCATGCCCTTCAGGTCCTTTTTCAGGTCCACTGCGGCATCCATCAGGTATACAAAACGCCCCAGCTTGTCTCCGAAATCATACAGGGCTGCGGACTGCTCATGGCCGCTGGGCACAAACACGGCGCCCAGGATGCTGCCGAAGGCGGCGGCGGGCAGGTCCGGGTTGGTTTCCCCTTCCTTTTCCATCTGGGAAAGCGCTGCCAGGCCTTCCTTTATGGCCTGTGCCTGGATGGGGTATTTGGCGTTCAATTCGTCTATCCGACGTCCCAGGGCACGGGCCTGAAAGAAAGCGGCGGCCTTCCGATCGTCCTCCCAGTCGTCCAGCCGCTGGTGGTAGGCCAGCATCAGGTTCATGTCCGCCGCATACAGGGTGTGCCTGTTGATGAAGGCTTCCCGCTTTTGCAGGGGATGCAGCATGCAGCGGAAGGAGGAGGTCTCTGCCAGCTCGGTTTGTTCAAGGGCAGACAGCAGAAGGACCAGGAAAGTCATGTCGTAGGTGAGGGTCAGGCGGCCCAGCTGGCCGAAGGACTGGCCCAGGGCCTTGCACAGCCCGCAATAGACCGCCCGGTACCGGTCCTTGTCAAAGGCTGACAGCGCCTCCACATTGGCGACCACATATCCAAACATGCTAAAAGCCCACCCTTTCCTTGCGTGCTTCCATTGTGCCAGATGCCTGTGAATAAACCATGAAGCACACATTAAAAAACGCTTTGTATCATACCATAGCGGCCAGAGCGCTACAAGTTGCGGCAGGTTTGTGAAAAGCCCCAAGAATCTGCTGCCAAGGTGACAGATTCGCCGGATTTATGATATAATCCACACAAGAAAGGGGAGTTTGTGCCTTATGGGTTCTGAGCCTTCCGGCTTGATGATGATTCTCCAACTGGTATTCATCCTGTTGTACGCCCTGCTGTGCGCTGCGGAAGCAGCGGCACAGCAATTAAGTTATAGCCACCGCCACGCCCTGGACAGCGGCGATGAGGAGGCGGATTCACCGGAGGCCAGGGCAGCCAGCCTGCTCAAGACGCCTTCGGGCATCCGGGTATGCATGCTGCTGCTGGCCATGCTGATTTCGGGCATCACCATCTGGTCCTATGCCCTGCCGCTGTCAGCCCATGCCCGCTCTGTCTGGGGATGGGACGGCATCAACCCCAGCCTGCTCACGGTGCTCATTTCCCTGCTGCTGGTGGTGGTGCTCACCCTGGTGTTCCAGCTGTTTGCCATCATGCTGCCCCGGCGCTTCGCCGTCAACAAGCCCCGCACCACCGCCCGCTTCCTCTTTGGCTGGGCCCTGCGCATCAACCGGGTGTTCAAGCCCCTGGCCCTGGGGCTGGACGGCATCTCCCTGGCCATCCTGAAGCTGTTCAAGGTGGATGTGATGCTGCCCACCATCGACATCACCGAGGACGAGATCCGCATGCTGGTGGACGTGGGAGAGGAAAAAGGCGCCATTGAGCAGGCGGAGCGGGAGATGATCAAAAACGTCTTTGAGTTCAACAACATGTCCGCCGCCGAGTGCATGACCCACCGCACCAACATGTACACCATCTGGGTGGAGGACAGCAAGGAAGAGATCATCTCCCTGATTGACACCACGGGCCTGTCCCGCTTCCCGGTGTATGAGGAGGACCTGGACCACATCATCGGCACGGTGAGCACCCGGGAGTTTTTGCTGAACCTGCAAAAGGAAGCGCCCCTGCCCCTCCGGGACATCATCCGCCCCGCCCATTTTGTGCCGGAGACCGTGCGCACGGACCTGCTCTTCAGGGACATGCAGCGTAACAAGTTCCACATGGCCATCGTGGTGGATGAATACGGCGGCACCAGCGGGCTGATCACCATGGAGGATCTGCTGGAAGAAATCGTGGGCAACATCTACGACGAATACGACCCCCAGGACCAGCAGGAGTTTGAACAGCTGGCGGAGGGGGCCTGGCGGGTGGCCGGCACCCTGGATGTGGAGACCTTCAACGAAAAAAGCGGTTTGAACCTCCCCATCAATGAGGAGTACGACACCATAGGCGGCTTGATTTTAAGCCATATGAACAGCATCCCGGAGGACGGCAGTCAGCCGGAAATCACATACGAAGGCCTCAGGTTTCATGTCCAGAGCGTCCAGGGCCGGCGCATCGAATGGGTGGAGGTACATGTCCTTGAATGAAGTTGACCTGATCATCATCGGCGGCGGCGTGGCAGGCTGCTCTGCCGCCATCACAGCGCGCCAGCGCAATTTGAAGACCCTGGTGCTCTACGCCGGGGACGGCGCCCTGGGCAAAACCAAGCTGATTGACAACTACCCCGGCTT
>DAITOE010000195.1:0-3278 GCA_036834245.1 Clostridia bacterium
TCACCGAGGGCATCTACAACGACACCGTGGCCATCACCAAGGCCAAGCCCGAGATTTACAACCCCGAGTTCATCAAGGCCCTCCAGGAGAGCCTCATCGCCATCATCGGCACCGATGAAGGCAAGGCCATCTTTGATGTGTACAGCCACACCGGCTATGCCGTCGCCACCGACGCCGACTACGAAGGCGCCCGGAAGGCCCTGGAAGCCGTTAAATAAATCCCCCTGATGTTCCCGGGGCCGGCCAGCTCGGCCGGCCCTGGGTTTTCAATCAAAGCAAAGGACGCGAGATGATCGAATTTATCAACACCGGCAAGGTCTACCCCGGCGGGGTGGTGGGCTTGAAGGATGTCAACCTTACAATCGGCGAGGGGGAGTTCGTGGCCATCATCGGCCTGTCCGGCGCCGGCAAATCCACCCTGATCCGCACCGTCAACCGCATGATTGACGTCACCTCGGGGCAGGTGCTGGTGGACGGCGTGGACGTGATGAGCTTGAAGGGCAGGGCCCTGCGGCGCTTCCGCCGCAAGGTGGGCATGATCTTCCAGTCCTTCAACCTGGTCACCCGCACCACCGTGGTGAAAAACGTCCTGGCCAGCCGGGTACCGGACATGAACTTCCTGGCGGTCCTACTAGGCCTGTATTCCCGGCAGCAGGAGATGGACGCCCTGATGGCCCTGGAGAAGGTGGGCATCCTGGAAAAGGCCTACACAAGGTGCGACCAGCTCTCCGGCGGCCAGCAGCAGCGGGTGGCCCTGGCCCGCACCCTGAACCAGAACCCCTCGATTATCCTGGCGGATGAGCCGGTAGCCGCCCTGGATCCGGTGACCGCCCGGCAGGTGATGAGCGATTTCAAGCAGATCAACCAGGATCTGAACATTGCCATCCTCTTAAACATCCACCATGTGGACCTGGCCTTGGACTATGCCGACCGGGTCATCGGCATCCGGGCGGGGGAAATCGTCTTTGACGGCCCCTCTGCCGACGTCACCCAGGAGATTCTGGACGAAATCTACGGCGGCCAGCCCGTGCCCAAGGCTGCTGACCAAGAGGCGCAGCCATGACGGAACCCAGGCGGCAATACCGGCCCAATGTCCAGGCCGGTGCCCGGCTGGCGGACGCGGCGCCGGAGCGGCAGAAGAAAGCGCAGAAAATCAAGCCGGCGGTGCAGGTGGCGGCCCTTTTGATCCTGGGCAGCCTCCTGACAGCGGCCTATTTTCTGGTGCCCGGCCGGGCGGGGGAATTGCTCCTGGTCCCGGGGCTTGCCCTGGTGGGGATTGGCGCTCTGCTGCACCTCATCTACCAGTACCTGGAGTTGGTGCCTGTCACCCTGGCCAGCGGCAGTGTCATCGGCCGGCCCCGGTCCCGGGCCCTCCTCAGCGCCGCCATCTTTTTGCCGGTGGTGATTTATTCCCTGGTGTTCACCCGGTTTGAACTGGGCATCATCTTCAGCCGGGGCCATTACATGACCGGCATCCTGGAGAAGATTTTCCAGCCTGATTTTGAGTATTTCAACAAGGTGTGGACCCCCCTGGTGGACACCATCCGGATGTCCCTGGTGGGCAGCACGGCAGGCTCCCTGCTGGCCCTGCCCTTTGCGGTGTTGGCCAGCGCCAACATCAACCCCAACAAGGCGGTGCTGTCCCTGCTGCGGGTCATCATCAACGTGGTGCGCACCCTGCCCACCCTGATCATCGCATCGGTCTCCGCCCTGATCTTTGGCCTGGGCACTTTTGCCGGCACCGTGGCCATCGCCTTTTTCACCTTCGGCGTGGTGGCCAAGATGCTGTATGAAAGCATCGAGACCATCGACATGGGCCCCTATGAGGCCATGGAATCCCTGGGGGCCAACCGCTTCCAGGCCTTCTGGAGCGCCTGCATGCCCCAGATCCTGCCCACCTACCTCTCCCACAGCCTGTACAGCTTTGAGATGAACATCCGGGCCGCCTCCATCCTGGGCTATGTGGGGGCCGGCGGCCTGGGCATCCTGATTGCGGAGCGGGTGGGCTGGCGGGACTACCAGGGCCTGGGCACGGTGCTGGTGGCCCTGTTTATCACCGTGCTGGTGATCGACAACCTCTCCGGCTACCTGCGCAAGAAGCTGAGCTGATATGGAGCAGAAGATGAGCATCAAATCCCCGTCCCCCTCCGTGCTGGCGCGTTTTGACAACCGGCCCCGCCGCTGGTGGATCAAGGCCCTCACCTTCCTGGTGTTTGCACTGGCCCTCACCTGGTCCGCCATGGGCATCCAGTACAAGGGCATCACCGCCAAGGGCAGCGAGGTGGCCTACGGCGTGCTCCACGGCATTTTCAACCCGGACACCACGGTGCTGTTTGACACCTCCGAGATGGGGGTGCCCTACCTGCTGTTTGAAACCGTGGCCATTGCCCTGCTGGGCACCCTGTTCGGAGGGCTGCTGGCGGTGCCCTTTGCTTTCCTGTCCTCCGAAAAAATCGTACCCCGCTGGCTGGCCTTCCTGGTGCGCAGCTTCGTGATGCTGGTGCGCACCATCCCCAGCCTGGTCTGGGCCTTGATCTGGATCCGGGTCACCGGGCCCGGCGCCCTGTGCGGGGTGGTCACCCAGAGCGTGTGCTCTATCGGGATGATCTCCAAGATGTACGTCACCGCCATTGAAGACGTGGACACCCGCATCCTGGAGTCCTTAAACGCCATGGGCTGCACCACCTTCCAGAAGATCCGCTACGGCATCCTGCCCCAGCTCACCGCCAACATGATGTCCACCGTCATCTACCGCTTTGACATCAACATCAAGGATGCTTCCACCCTGGGCATCGTGGGGGCCGGCGGCATCGGCTCTGTCCTGATTCAGGCCATCCAGACCCGGCGCTTCGGCATCACCGGCGCCTTCCTGGCGGGGATGATCATCCTGATGCTGGTGATTGAGTATTTTTCAACCCGCCTGCGCAAGCGCCTGGCCCAGGGCCTGTGAGTTTTCTGTTTACCACAAGGGGAAAACGGGTACATACAGTATGCTACGAGCATTGATTTGAAAGGTGGAGACGTATTCATGGCAGTGATCACGATTACAAGCGCAAATTTTGAAGAAGAGGTCCTCAAGTCCGACAAGCCGGTCCTGATTGACTTCTGGGCACCCTGGTGCGGGCCCTGCCGCATGGTCAGCCCTGTGGTGGAAGAAATCGCGGGAGAGCATCCCGAAATCAAGGTGGGCAAGGTCAACGTGGACGAGGAACAGGACCTGGCCCGCAAGTACCGCATCATGAGCATCCCCTCCCTGTACGTCTTCAAGAACGGCGAGG
>DAITOE010000196.1:0-3206 GCA_036834245.1 Clostridia bacterium
GACGCGCCGGGCGATACGATTTCACTCAGAGGGCTGTGCCCTCTGAAACTCCCCTCTGATATGGTCTGTCTTCATTCTATCAGCGCCTTGTATGCAGGCACATGGCGTCTATTTTGATACCATGGCAACAGGTGCATGGTTTTTGATGGCTGCATCGGCTAATGGCTGGAGGGTGGCAATGGCGGAAGGCAAGCTGGACAGGGCCGGGAAGGCGGCTAATTCTCATCATCATAGGCGGCCTGGCCGGGGTCGGCCTGGGCCAGGCTGCCCATCAGCACCTTCAGTTCGCTGTCTGTCAATTCTCGCCAATGGCCTGGCTGCATCTTGCCCAGGCGGATGTTCATGATCCGGACCCTGAGCAGGCGCTGCACCTCATAGCCCAGGCATTCGCACATCCGTCTGATCTGCCGGTTCAGGCCCTGCACCAGGATGATCCTAAAAGAATTGGGCCCTGTCTGCCAGATCCTGCAGGGCAAGGTCACCTGGCCCAGCACCGGCACCCCCTTTGCCATCCGCTCCAGGAAGCGGGGGCTGAGGGGCTTGTCCACTGTGACCACGTATTCCTTCTCATGCCGGCCGGTGGCCCTGAGGATTCGGTTCACGATGTCCCCGTCGCTGGTGAGCAGGATCAGCCCCTCGCTGTCCTTGTCCAGCCGGCCGATGGGGAAGATCCGTTGGGGGTGGTTCACATAGTCCGTGATGTTGTTTGGGTCCCGCCGGTCCGTGGTGCACACGATGCCCCGGGGCTTGTACAGGGCCAGGTACAGCTTCTCCCCCGCGCCGGAAACCAGCCTGCCGTCCACCGTCACCCGGTCCCCGGGCTGCACCCGCTCCCCTTTATGCGCCACCCGGCCATTGATCCGGACCCGGCCCGCCAGGAGCAGTTGGTCTGCCTGGCGGCGGGAGCACAGGCCGCTGTCTGATATGTACTTGTTGATGGACCGCTTGTCTTCCACGGGAATCTCCTTGTCGTCGCTTGCTGCGCCCTGGCTTTCCCCCATCATACGCCTTTTTCCCGATAAATCCACCACAAAGCGTGGTATACTGGGGGCAGTATATGAAAAACGGGGGACGCACCATGGCAGACCGCACCAGTGAAATCATCCGGCTACAAAACCAGATCATCCAGGACATGACCCGGCGCAACCTCCTGCAGGTGGGCGAGGACCTGTGGGGCCCCGCCGGGGAGGACAGCATCGAGCTCACCCCGCCCCCCGGCTATCCCCCCGTGCCGGACCCCCTGGTAGAACCGCAGGAACAAAAAGCGCAGCCTGCTGCGGACAAACAGGCGCAGGAGCAGGCCAAGCCGCCGGAGGACATTGAGGCCTTAAAGGCCGAATTAAACAGCTACATCGGCCTGGACGTGGTGAAGGCCGAGGTGGAAAGCCTCATCAACCTGGTAAAGGTTAATAAACTCCGCCGGGAGCATGAGCTGCCCACCGAGGACCTGTCCCTGCACATGGTGTTCTCCGGCAACCCCGGCACCGGCAAAACCATGATTGCCCGGCTCATGAGCCGCATCTACCACAGCCTGGGCATCCTGTCCAAAGGCCACCTGGTGGAGGTGGACCGCTCCGGTCTGGTGGCAGGCTACGTGGGCCAGACCGCCATCAAGACCAAGGAAGTCATTGACAAGGCCCTGGGTGGCGTGCTCTTCATCGACGAGGCCTACGCCCTGTCCACAAGGGGGCCCCAGGACTACGGCCAGGAGGCCATTGAAACCCTGCTCAAAAACATGGAGGACCACCGGGAGGACCTGGTGGTGATTGTAGCCGGCTATGTGGACCTGATGAACGACTTCGTCCACAGCAACCCCGGCCTGCAGTCCCGCTTCAACCGCTTCCTCTATTTCCCGGATTATTCTGTGTCGGAGATGGTGGACATCTTCAACATGCGCTGCCAGAAAGCCGGCTACCAGCTGTCCGAGGACGCCAGGGAAGCGCTGCCCCGGATCATTGAGGAAGAAAGCGAAGACAACATCGGCTTTGGAAACGCCCGGGGCGTCCGCAACCTCTTTGAACAGGCCATCTCCCGCCAGGCCAACCGCCTGGCCAGGGAGGACGTCCTCACCCGGGAGCAGCTGATGACCCTGACCGCGGAGGATTTGGAGGATGGTCTAGAAGCAGAAGGGGAAGGAGACGCATAGGACGATGGGGGTTTCACCCCCATGCCCCCGACCAGGGAGTTCCTCCCTGGACCCGGAATCTATTTAATCTAGGGTGGGTGGGCCAACTTGTATGATAGTGAAACATAATAACAAAGGCCTCCCGCAATTTGTGGGAGGTCTGGTTTTTCAGGTTGTTATACGCCCTATACCAAACGAATGAATAAACGCACTCATGGGCCGAGCTATTTTTTGTCTCCGCTAAGCTGAGTGAAGGAGGCGTAGCCGTAGCCTACGCCGACTGAATGAAACAACGCGGAGGCGGAAAAGAGCCGGCTCAGGGAAGCGTTTATGATTGAGTTTGGTATTATGGCTGGTTGTAGCTGCCATCCTCATTGGATGGGGTTGCGCTGGGGGCTGCCGTGTCCGTGGGCGGCTGGTAGGGCTTGGCCTGGTCGCTGCGCAGCACTGCCAGGGTCTTCTCCCCTGCGATCCCGTCCGCATCCAGGCCGTGCTGCATCTGGAAGACCTTCACCGCCGCCTGGGTGCCGTCGTAATACTTGCCGTCGATCTCCGCCTGGTAGTAGCCCAATTCCTGCAGGCGCTCCTGCAGGGCGATCACCTCCGGCCCCACGGAGCCATAGCGGTACAGGGGGGCCAATTCCCGGAAGGCCAGGGCCGGCGGCGCCTGGCTGGGCACCGGGGTGGTCTGGGCCAGGATGTCATACTCCCGGTTGATTTGGCTTGTGCGGACCAGCAGGAACACGCCCAGAAGCAGCAAGGCCACGGCCAATGCGGCCAGCCACATGCCCCCTGGTTTCCTGGTCCTGCCTTGTGTCATACGTCCTCCCTGTGTCACGCCCCACAGTATAAAACCGGGGCCGAATCCTGTCAAACCGGGCCGTTTCATGTTTGAAAACCCGGGCATTCTCTTGTATAATGCTGGCATGAAACACTTTGTCGTATTTGATTTGGATGGCACCCTCCTCAACACCCTGCCGGACATCGCCGCCGCCATGAACCGGGTGCTCTTCCGCTTTGGCATGCCCCAGCACGCCATGGACAGCTACAAGCAGTTCACCGGCAACGGGGCCAGGATGCT
>DAITOE010000197.1:0-3180 GCA_036834245.1 Clostridia bacterium
GGCGCAGCTGCATGATGCCGGAGTTGACAAAGCCCACCACCATCACCGTGGTGGCGGAGGAAGATTGGATGATGGCCGTCACCGCCGCCCCCAGCAGCACCCCTTTGATGGGCCGGCTGGTGAGCTGCTGCAGGATGGGGCGCAGCCGCCGGCCTGCCCGCTTCTCCAGGGATTCCCCCATGATGTGCATGCCGTACAAAAACATGGCCAGGCCGCCCAGCAGGTGGAAGACATCATAAATGCTCATCAAAATCCTCCGGCGCAGGTTCCAAACTCTTTCCCATCCTACACCATCACGAAGTGTAACCAATCCCAATTTTGATGTCAATTATGTGCTATGAAATCATTCCAAATCATACAAAAAGCCCCTGCCGGTACAGGCTGGCAGGGGCGTGGGTGCTTGCCGTCGGGTTCTACTTCTTTTGCATGCTGAAGGCGTCCTGCCCGGGGTAGGCGGCCCGGTCCTCCAGCTCCTCCTCAATGCGCAGCAGCTGGTTGTATTTGGCCACCCGTTCACTGCGGGCCGGGGCGCCGGTTTTGATCTGGCCGGCGTTCACCGCCACCGCCAGGTCGGCGATGGTCACGTCCTCGGTTTCACCGGAGCGGTGGGAGATGACGGTGTTCAGGCCGTTTTCGTGGGCCAAGCGGATGGCGTCCAGGGTCTCCGTTAAGGAGCCGATCTGGTTTAATTTGATCAGGATGGCGTTGGCCGCCTTCTCATCAATGCCCCGCTGCAGGCGGCTGACGTTGGTGACAAACAGGTCGTCCCCCACGATCTGCACCCGGTCCCCCACAGCGCGGGTCAGCTGCTGCCAGCCGGCCCAGTCCTCCTCGTCCAGGGGGTCTTCCAGGGACACGATGGGGTAGTCATTAATCAGACCCTCCCAGAACTTCACCAGCTCCTCCGTGGTGAAGGTGAGGCCGGTCTTGGGCATTTTGTAGCCGCTGTCCGCCTTCCACTCGCTGGCGGCGGCGTCAATGGCCAGGGCCACGTCCCGGCCGGGCTCGTAGCCGGCTTCCCGGATGGCCTGAAGGATCAAGTCCAGGGTTTCCCGCTCGCTTTTTAAGTCCGGGGCAAAGCCGCCCTCGTCCCCCACGGCAGTGGCCAGGTGCTTCTTGGTGAGCAGCTTCTTTAAGGACTGGTACACCTCCACCCCCCAGCGCAGGCCCTCTTCAAAGGTCTTGGCCCCCACGGGCATGATCATGAACTCCTGCACGTCCAGGTTGTTGGCGGCGTGGGCGCCGCCGTTCAAGATGTTCATCATGGGAACAGGCAGCACCTGGGCCTTGCCGCCCCCCAGGCTGCGGAAGAGGGATTCTCCCTTGGCATGGGCAACGGCCTTGGCATAGGCCAGGCTCACCGCCAGGATGGCGTTGGCCCCCAGGCGGGTCTTGTTGGGGGTGCCGTCCAGGGCAATCATGGCCTTGTCCAGCTCCTCCTGGCTGGCCCATTCCTTGCCGGTGAGGGCTGCGGCAATCTCCCCGTTGATGTGGGACACCGCCTTGGCAACCCCTTTGCCGGCGAAGCGGCCCTTGTCGCCGTCCCGCAGCTCGTGGGCTTCAAACTGCCCGGTGGAGGCCCCGGAAGGGGCGGCGGCCATGCCCTGGGCGCCGCTTTCCAGGGTCACCACGGCCTCGGTGGTGGGGAAGCCGCGGCTGTCAATCACCTGACGGCCTTTGATGGATGCAATCTTCATAAACAATCTCCTTCCGCGCCCAGGGCGCAACAAAGTTCCGATACCATGTTACCCTTTTGCGCCAGGATTCAAGCAGGAACGGCCTGCCCGGGCATGTTCCCGCCGCAATTCTGTTTAAGCGCGCAACAATCCGGGTATAATTACTATATAAGAATCATTCCTGTTATGCCCGCCGGCTGTTTACTGCGGCCGCAAGCAGGGAAAAACACCAGCAGAAAGGAACGTATCCATGGAAAACACCCAGAACATCACCGCACCGCGCATGCCCTTGATCGGCGACAAGGCCCCCGCCTTTGAGGCCGTCACCACCCAGGGTCCCATCAACTTCCCCTCAGATTACGCCGGCAAGTGGGTCATCCTGTTCTCCCACCCCGCCGACTTTACCCCGGTGTGCACGACAGAGTTTATGACCTTCGCCACCATGGCGGAGGAGTTCAAGGCCTTAAACACCGAACTGGTGGGCCTGTCTGTGGACTCCCTCTACGCCCACATCGCCTGGCTGCGCCGCATCCAGGAGATTGAGTGGAAGGGCATGAAGAACGTGGAGGTCATGTTCCCCCTCATCGAGGACATCCGCATGGAGGTCTCCAACAAATACGGCATGATCCAGCCCGGCCAGAGCAACACCCAGGCCGTCCGCGCCGTCTTTGTCATCGACCCGGAGGGCATCATCCGCACCATCCTGTACTATCCCCTCACCACCGGGCGCAATTTTGACGAGATCAAGCGCATCATCCTGGCCCTGCAGAAGGCCGACCGGGACAAGGTGGCCACCCCGGCCGACTGGCGCCCCGGCGAGGACGTCATCGTGCCCACCGCCGGCTCCTGCGGCGTAGCCAAGGAGCGCATGGAAAGCACCGATCCGGACATCACCTGCCTGGACTGGTTCCTGTGCTTCAAGAAGGACAAGCAATAAAGCCGGCCATAAGCCAGCTGCTGCCGCCCCCGGGTGTCCCCGGGGGCGCTTGTCTGTCAACCAGGTCAACGCAGACACCAAAACCGCCAAAAACTCGTGCTTGCAAAACCATCCCTGCCGTGATAAACTAACGGATGCGGCTCATGGTTGCGCGCCATGAAACCCAGAAGTAAGGCGCAAAGAGGTAGATCCCATGAAGAAAGACATCCATCCCAAGTACGGTACGGCAACGGTGCGCTGCGTCTGCGGCGAAACCTTCGAGACCGGCTCCATCCGCAAGGAGATGCGCGTGGACATCTGCTCCAAGTGCCATCCCTTCTACACCGGCAAGCAGAAGCTGGTGGACACCGGCGGCCGTGTGGACCGGTTCAAGCGGCGTCTGGAAAAGGTGGAGCAGGCCATCAAGGCCTAATCACTTTCCGCATCGACGCAAATGCCCCGCAAGGGGCGTTTTTTATTGGGCAAATCCCGGCGTTTTGTCGGGTTTTCCCCGGCCTTAAGCCCTTGCCCCCGCAGCCAAACAGGGTATAATAAACCGCTGGCTGTTTTATAAAACAGCCCCGGGAG
>DAITOE010000198.1:0-3147 GCA_036834245.1 Clostridia bacterium
GGCCATTCTTTTGCTGCTGCTGCTTGGCGGCTGCATCTATCCGCAGACCCTCCTGCCGGAAGTGCTCAAGCCCCTGATGCCCCTTTCACCTGCGTATTTCGCCTATGGGACGATTTATGCAGGCCTTCAAGGCGCGATGGTCCCAGAGGGCGCGCTGACCGCTTTCCTGGCCATGGCGATCATTTCGGCAATCCTGCTGCGCATCGCCTGGAAAAAGGGCCTTGGGGCCAGCCATACCGGGAGGCTGTCATGAGTTTTTTCAAGGTGCTCTCACTCAAGATGCGCGAGTTGCTCATCTCCCCGGCGCTGCTGGTCATCGTGGTGCTGATGCCGGTTCTCATGGGGCTCACGGCCGGGGCGGCCAACCTGAAAAACCAGAGCCCGCAGGTACGCCTGTCCGTCACGGACCTGGACAATACGCCTGTCAGCCGCGACCTGGTGGAAGCCCTCAAACGGCAGGGCTGGGACATCCTGGAAGTCGGGGAAGAGGAAATCCTCCGGCTGGTCGACGGCAAAGCGGTTGAAGGCGCGCTGGTGATTGAGCGCGGTTTTGCCCAGCGGCACGACAGCCTGATCAGCGGCGGCCTCACCTACACCCCAGCCGAGGGTACCCTGTCGACCAACATGGTGCTGGATACCGTTTCTTCTTCCGTTATCCCCCTCAAGAGCCGCTCTGTCTTTCTCAAACAGGCCATCGATCTGTACAGGAAAGCCCGTGTGCCGCTGCCTGATGATTTCAACAGGCAGTACGATGAACGCATCCGCAGCCAGCTGCAGGAAGACATTTCACAGGATTTTACCTTCGTGGGCGAGTACGTGGAACCCACCGTCCTGACCTATGTGGTCAATGATTACTCCATGGAAGTGCTCTTTTTGGGGGTCTTTTCCTTGCTGGGCTCCCTGGCGCTCTCCTCACCTGCCATGCGGTGCAGGCTGAGCGCCACCCCCTTTGGCCTGCGGTACGACTATGTTGCGACCCTGCTGACGCTGTTCGCCTGCGGTCTGGTGCAGATCCTGCTATACATGTTTTCCATGCGCGTCCTGATGCAGACCGCCGTGAATGTGCAGGAGCTCTTCGTCCTGTCGGTATTTTTGCTGATGAGCCTGGCGTTCTCCCAGATCCTCGCGCTGCTGCATGAAAGCCTGCGCCTTTATGTCGGCCTGATCATCCTGCTGCTGCTCTGCGTGGCCGGCGGGTGCTTTCTGCAACTGCCCCAGCAGCTCATCCGTGCCTTTGGCCAATACCTGCCCCAGGGTTGGACGCTAGCCGCGCTGCGCGGGTATCCGGTGCCCCATGTTGCCTGGCCCATCGGGATCTCACTCCTGCTGCTAGCGGCGCTCTACCCTGTGCACGCAAGGAAAGCCAGCACGCCTTCAGTCAAGTAAGAGTAAGAAAAATCTATACCTCCAGGCTTGGTTATCTGATGGTACCTATCGATTGCACAAAAATTTCGTTATCGCATTTAGGCCGTCAACAACAGTTGACGGTCTTTTACATTATGAAAGAGAGGTGATCCCATGGTGACCTGTACCCTGGGAGAGAAGAAGTACAGCGTGGACTTCGTGTCCGGCCGCGCGCTGCGCGAAATGGAACCCGCATCCAAGATGTATGGGAAACTGGTCGCCCTGTCCAAGGCAGCCGTGGAAGGCCAGGACGTTTCGGACGAGAAGCTGACAATCCCCGAGGCCCTCGACACGATGGTCAAGTGGTTCTGCATCCTGTTCGGGGGCCAGTTCTCTCCGGATGATGTCTACGACCATTATCCCGCTGATCGACTGATGCACGACATTGCCCTGGCGATTATGGCCGTGCAGACACAGACGACGGAGGTGCTCGACTCTTTTCCTACGAAGCCGGTGGCTCAGGAAGCCCAGGAGATCCTGGAGAATCAGGAAACCTGACGTTACCGGAATATGTCTACGCCACCTATAACACACTGCTCAAATCGGGCTGGCGGATGAAGGAGATCGACCAGATGGACATGCTCGGGTTCCTGCGGCTCAGGGCCTGGGATGCCAAGAGGGAACAAAAGAGCCTGGAACCTAAACCGGCCTTTATTGACGAGGTGTGGCCGAATATGGCGAATGGTGCGATCACAAATTAGACGAACGACTGCAATTTAACAATTCTGCAGTCGTTCATTCAAAAAGTGCTTGAGGTTGGTCAATAGGTGTCATCGTCCAGTAAGAAGTCCAGCAAATTGACAATCTTGATCCCATCCTGGGACTCAATAAAACTCCGGTCCATGGACAGTACCATCTTCTCATGATGATCAGGAATGCTCATGAGGGGACGCAGCTCACGCTCCCGGACATCCGGCGATAGGAGCGATTCTGCAACCTGGATATATATTTTGCGCTGTGGAGTTTGCGCGATGAAATCAACCTCCTGGTCTCCCACTTTGCCAATGCTCACCCGATACTGCCGGCGCATCAACTCCAGGAAGACGACATTCTCCAGTGCATGACCCCGGTCTGCATCCCGTAAACCCAGGAGCATGTTCCGAAATCCCAGATCCACAATGTAGTGCTTCTCCAGTGTTTTTAGGAGTTGCTTCCCTTTTACGTCATAACGCTGGACGCCGTAGAAAATATAAGCGTTCTCCAGCATGGAGATGTAGCGATCCACGGTCTTGGCAGCAACAGTTTGACCGGACTTGCCCTTAACGCCTGTGGCGATCTCACCTTCAGAGGAGAGCACCTTGCCAATGCTAAACGGGGAGTTAATGCTGCCAATGCTGTCGCTTAGGAAGGCAACCACCTTCTGCAGGAGGCTTTGATCTCCAATTTCGTTGTACTGCAGCACATCCTGCAAAATAACAGTGGAATAGATGCCCTGCAAGGTGTTGTAGATGGTCGGGAGATGAAAGTCAAATTGCCGCAGCACTGGCATGCCGCCAATTTGCAGGAAGCGCACGAATCGCTCCTCCATTGATGTACCAGATTCAAATTCATGGAAGTCCAAGAACTCCTTGAAGGATAAAGGCAGCATTTGGATCTCTACATACCTGCCCGCCAACAAGGTGGACAACTGTGAGGAGAGGAAGTATGCGTTTGACCCGGTGATATAGATGTCTACATCGTGATCCAAGCGCAAGGATTCAATGGCCTTTTCCCAGCCAGTCACTGCTTGAATTTCATCAAAGA
>DAITOE010000199.1:0-3142 GCA_036834245.1 Clostridia bacterium
CAAAGCAGATATCCCCAATAAAGTCATTTTGCACTTGATTAAACAATTCACTTCAAGAAAAAAGAAGCGTACCCCCGTTTCCCCGCCCTTACCACACCTCCACCTCCCAGGCGACGATCTCGGCGTCGGTGTTGCCGGCGACGAAGCGGTACAGGTTTTCTTCGATGCTGTCGGCCTGGGCGCTGTCGAAGGCCAGGGCGGCGATGGTGAGTTCAATCAGGGTGTGCAGGTCCTGGGCGCCGGACTCCACGGCGGAGACGTTGAAGGTCTGCCGCAGTTTGTGGAGCAGGGGCTTGGTGACGGAGCGCTTGTCCTTGAGGCCCTGGCACCAGGGCGCCCGGAGGCGAAGGGTGACGGTGAGGATGATCATCAGGGCTGGTCGTCGTTGATTTCAAAGACGTGGAGGAAGGCTTCCCGGGCTTCCTCGGAGCGCTCGTAGGGCACGTAGATCTTGTAGGATTCAAAGATGTCCCCGGCGGAGAGGGTGAAGCCGGTGCCCAGGGTGGCCAGGGCGTTGAAGGGGATCTCCGTGGCGGAGAAGGCAATCTGCAGGGCATTGCGGAGGCGTCCTGGCAGTTCGCCGATGTAAATGGGGTCCTGGGGGTCCAGGGGCGTGCCCTTCTTCTTGCAGTCGGGGCAGGCCGCCTCCTGGTAGGCCCTGCGGCAATGGGGGCAGTAGTGCAGGTTTGCGGTGTCCATGGCTTCCTCCTCCCGGGTTTCCTTCTCATCCTCCGGCAGCTCCCGCAGCATGAACACCATGTCCAAAACGCGGCTGCCGTCCTCCTGATTGGGGGTGAAGCGCTGGTCCTGGTAGCGCTCCATCACCCACTGCCGGCCTTCGCTGTCCGGCCGGGGGGAGGTGAACTGCTCCCGGAGGGCCTCCACGCAGGCGTTCTCCTGCCAGTAGATGTCCGGCTCCTGGCCCCGGACCAGGCAGACCCCCAGTTCCATCCCGGGGACCGGGATGCTGTCAAAGCCGGCGGGCACGGGGCTGTCCGGGGGCAGGAACATGCCGATCCAGTATTCAAAGGGGCTGGCGCTGCTGTGGCGCATCAGGCCGATGACGCTGTCCGCCTCCGGGAACCGGGCCAGCCAGTCCGGGGTCATAAGGGCCATGAGGGGCTGGAAGCGGCTATGCTCAAACCAGCCCCGCCACAGGTGGGCAAAGCTGCCGTCCACCTTGTGCTGGGCGCCGTACCGGATGCCCACAAAGCGGCTCTGTGGTGCTATTTCCTTGTAAACCTTGATGATTTCAGGCATGAAGAGCCCTCCGCGGTTTAATCTTGGCCGCCCAGGACGATTTTATCAATCCGGCCCAGCTCCTCCGCTGTGAAGGCTGCGCCTTCCTGGGCGCCCGCGCAGTCCTGAATCTGGGACAAGCGGCTGGCTCCGATGATGACCGAGGCGGTGACGGGGCTCTTGTGGAGCCAGGACAGGGCCATCTGGGCCAGGGTCTGGCCCCGCTCCCGGGCCAGTTCGTTCAGGGCGCGCACCTGCTCCAGCTTTTCTGATGTGATGTGGTCGGTCTTTAAGAAGATGCTGGCGCCGGCTGCCCGGGAATCCGCCGGGATGCCGTTTAGGTAGCGGTCGGTGAGCAGGCCTTGCTCCAGGGGGGAGAAGGGGATGGCGCCCACGCCTTCCTGTTCCAGCACCTGGTAGAGGCCTTCTTCGGGGCGCCGGTCAAACATGTTGTAGCGGGGCTGGTGGATGAGGCAGTGGATGCCTTCTGCTTTCAACAGATCGATGGCCTGCTTGGTGCGCTCGGGGCCGTAGTTGGACAGGCCCACGTACAGGGCTTTGCCGCTGCGGACGGCCTGCACCAGGGCGCTGACGGTCTCCTCAAGGGGCGTGTCCGGATCCGGGCGGTGGGAGTAGAAGATGTCCACATAAGAAAGGCCCATGCGTTTCAGGCTCTGGTCCAGGCTGGCGATCATCTGTTTGCGGCTGCCCCACTCGCCGTAGGGGCCTTCCCACATGTAGTAGCCGGACTTCGTGGAGACGATGATCTCGTCCCGGTGATGCATCAAATCCTGGCTCAGCACGCGGCCGAAGGTTTCCTCGGCGCTGCCGGGCACGGGGCCGTAGTTGTTGGCCAGGTCAAAATGGGTGATGCCCAGGTCAAAGGCGCCCAGGATCATCTCCCGGCTGTTGCTGTGGGGGAAGAGGCTGCCGAAATTATGCCACAGGCCAAGGGACACATAGGGCAGCTTCAGCCCGCTGTTGCCCACCCGTTTGTAGGTCATTTTTTCGTAGCGCTTGGGGTTTGCTGTATACATATTTCCTCCTTGCCGGTTCTGTGTGGTTTGTCGTTGCCGTCCCTTGCAGTATACCACCAAAATGGGTATATTGAACGAAAATACGGCGTTTCTACGCGTTTGGAGCAAGCAATGAAATTTGTATCCTGGAATGTCAACGGCTTTCGTGCGGTGCTGAACAAGGGCTTTGATGAGGCCTTCATCAGCCTGGACGCGGACTTTGTCTGCCTGCAGGAGACCAAGATGCAGCCGGGCCAGGCCCAGTACGACCCGCCCGGCTATGAGGACTACTGGCACTCGGCCCAGCGGAAGGGCTATTCCGGCACGGCGGTGTTCACCAGGCACGAGCCCAAGTCCATCGTCTTTGGCCTGGAGGAAAACCATATGGACGAGGGCCGGGTGATGACCCTGGAATACCAGGATTTCTACCTGGTGAACGCCTATGTGCCCAACGCCCAGCCGGAGCTGGCGCGCCTGCCCTACCGGGAGGCCTTCGAGGACGACATGCGGGCCTACCTGATGGCCCTGGACAAGAAAAAGCCGGTGATCTACTGCGGGGACCTGAACGTGGCCCACCAGGAGATCGACCTGAAATACCCCCGCCAGAACCGGGGAAACCCGGGCTTCTCCGACCAGGAGCGGGCCAAGATGACCGCCCTTCTGGCCTCAGGCTTCACCGACACCTTCCGCCACCTCTACCCGGACAAGACCGAGGCCTACAGCTGGTGGAGCTACCGGGCCAACGCCCGGGCCAACAACGCCGGCTGGCGGATTGACTACTTCCTGGTGAGCAACCGCCTGCGGGACAAGATCCAGGCGGCGGACATCAAGAGCCAGATCTACGGCTCCGACCACTGCCCCGTCACCTTGGAGATTGACTTGTAACC
>DAITOE010000200.1:0-3112 GCA_036834245.1 Clostridia bacterium
GGCGATGCTGGTGTGCTCCCGCTCCTGGTCCAGGATGGCGGCCAGCAGGGCAGCTTCGCTGCCGTCCTGGTCCTGGATGGACACTAAACACAGCAAATCCTTTTTGATGATGAACAGCACCCGGTCCATGTCGGCATCCAGGTCGTCCACATTGATGATGTTCAAATAGCCCACGCTGCTGTCGTTGTAGACGTCCAGGCTGCTTCTGAAATAGCTGCGCTCGGTGTTCAGGTCGCTGATGAGGGCCTCGTCCAGGCCCATTTTTTGATAGTGGCTGCGGAACCAGTCCGAGGTGATGTAGCAGATGCCGGCCTGGTGGCGGAGGAAATCGGCTTCCTCCACCCGGCGGGCCCTGCCCTCCTTCAGGTGGTAACACAGGTTGTCTGGCATCGGTATGTCCTCCTGAAATCAATCATGATATGGCGCCTCACAGCATACAGCCTTTTGAAGCCCTTGAACAGCATAAAAAAGCTGCCTCCCGGCGGGGAGACAGCAAGTGATGCCGGGTTGGTCAGTCCGTTTCGGTGACGGCACCCTCTGCCGGGGGCTTCTCCCCCAGGCTGAGCACAAAGTTGAGGACGATGCCCAGGATGGCGGCGCCGGCGATGGCCGGGACGTTGAGGCCGAAGAAGTCAATGTTGCCGCCGAAGCCGTAGTTGACCCCCAGGCCGAAGGTCATGATGACGGCGATGACGGCAATGTTCTTGCTGTCAAACATGCTGACCCCCTTGTCAATCAGGATGGCGATGCCCTGGGCGGCAATGGCGCCGAAAAGGTAGATCTCCAAGCCGCCGATGACCGCCACGGGAATGCCGTAGATGACCTTGATGAGGGGGGTGAAGCAGGAGATGACCATGGCCAGCAGGCCTGCTGCAAACATCACCGGCACGGAGAAGACCCTGGTGATGGCCATGGTGGAGATGTTTTCACCGTAGTTGGTGCCGGCGGGGCCGCCCACGGCGCCTGAAATCATGTCGCAGATGCCGTCGCCGATCAGGTTGCGGTCCAGCATGGAAGCGATGTCATAGTGCTTGTTCCGCTTCCGGGCTTCGTTGTTCACATAGATGTCCAGCTGGTAGATATGGGCGGTGGACTCGGGGATGGTGGCGATGGCGATGGGCATGATGGCAGCCACCGCAGCCCAGGACACCCGGGGCCAGGTGAAGGCCGGCAGGGAGAAGATGGCGCCGTCACCCAGTTTCCAGACGGAGGCATCCAGGGCTTCCTGGGGGATGCCCCGGAAGAAATTGCCGCCCCCCACGGCATAGATGAGGGCCGCGGCGGCGCAGCCGGTGAGGGCGCCCAGCAGCAGGGGAAGCTGGCCCAGGAAGCCTTTCAGCCTGCGGCTGTATATCACCGTGGAAAACAGGGTGACCAGGGAGATGACCCACACCACGGAGGACTGCATGCCGCCCCCGGACAGGGCCTGGGGTGCTGCGTCCTGCATGGCGTTGCCGGCCAGGGTGAGGCCGATAATCATGGCCACGGGGCCCGTCACCTGGGCGGGGAGGATTTTCTCCACCTTGTCCTTGCCGGAAAAACGCACCAGGAGGCCGGCGATGATGGAGATGAAGCCGGAGAAGATGATGCCGAACTGGGCCTGGCTGATGAGCTCCGGCGGCAGGATGTGGCTGGCCTGGAAGACCGCCAGCTGCTCCGCGGTGCCCTCCGCCGCAATCATGCTGGCGATGGCCGTCAAATAGGCGAAGGAGGAGCCGTAGTACATGGGGATCTTGCCGCCGGTGATCAGGGTGAAGCACACGGTGGCCAGGCCAGAGGCGAAGATGGTGGTGGACACCTGGAAACCGGTGATGAGGGCCACGGCCACCGTGGCCGGGAACATGACGATGATCTGCTGCAGGGCGTAGAGCAGCAGCTTGCCCATGGGCGGCCGTTCATCCGGCAGGTAGGCGTTGCTGATGTGCGCTTTGGTCATCTTGGCTCTCCTTTATGTCTGTATTCCCGGGGGAAGATTCAAAAAAACAGCCCTTGGTGAGCTGTTGGTCCCTCATGTGGATGCTGCATGAATGCCTCCTTGCGGATTGATCCTGGCGTCTGCGGAAGAATAGCACAGCGGTGGTTGGCTGTCAAGAAAATCCGGAACGATTTTTGATTGATGGATTGTATTGTTCGTGTTTTTTGCAACATGCAGGTTATTCGGACAGGTGCTTGACAAGGGGCCAAATTGGTTTATAATTTGAAACTGAGTTTCAATTTGGAGGAGGGAACGTGAAACAAGCAGCGCGCAAGGAGTATGTGACCAGGCAGCGGAACGCTGTCCTGGACTGCTTTGTCAAGCGGCCCCAGGAAGGGCTGACCGCCCAGGAGGTGTTCCAGCTGCTCAGGGACCAGGGGGTCAGCATCGGCCGCACCACGGTGTACCGGGCCATTGCCCACCTGTGCGAAAGCGGCGCCCTGATCCAGCTGTCGGACCTGCACACGGTGACGGATGCCCCCAAGCGCTACCAGCACAAGGGTGCGGACACCGGCCACATCAGCGTGCGCTGCTCCCAGTGCGGCCTCATCGCCCCGTTGAAATGTGAAGCAGTGAGCGCCTTTGAACAGCATGTGAGCCAGGACCACGGCTTCACCCTGCTGGAGGAGGAGTGCATGCTGCCCGGCCTGTGCGCCGGCTGCCAGGAGAAACCCCATTGAACCGGAAAGGAAACCCCATGAAAAAACTGCTGATAGCCCTGTTGACCGTGGCCCTGTTTGCCAGCCTGCTGCCCGCAGCCGCCCAGGAAGCCCCCCTGTCCATCATCGCCTTGAACTTCCCGGCCTATGATTTTGCCCGCCAGGTGGCAGGCGACCGGGCCATGATCACCATGCTGCTGCCCCCCGGCACCGATGCCCACAGCTTTGAACCCACCCCCCGGGACGTGATTGCCCTGCAGCAGGCCGACCTGGTGGTGTATAACGGCGGCCACGGCGAAGCCTGGGTCGTGGACCTGCTTGAATCCATGGGAGAGCAGGCCCCGGCATCGCTTGCCATGATGAGCGTGGTGGACACCGTGGTAGAGGAGCTGGTGGAGGGCATGGAGGATGTCCCCCATGCCCACAGCCATGATGATTATGAGGACGATGAAGAACATGATGACCACGACGGCCACGA
>DAITOE010000201.1:0-3102 GCA_036834245.1 Clostridia bacterium
ACAGACCAAGGGTATGTGAACGGCAATCCGGCTCCCATCATCGGCATGGATCCCACTCCCCAGTATTATGCAATGAGCACCCATGGAGATGGCATCCAATATGACCCCAATCAGCCGGTTGACGCAGAGCAAAAAATCACAATCCAGGGTGCCGATGGCCAGGAAGAAGTGATTACCTTCAAGGCCAATAACCCGGACATTGCCAGCCTCACCTTTGAGAAAAATCAAAAGACCGGGCGTGTTGTGATCACAGCCTATGGCAATGCCTATGAAAAAGCCATGTTTGTCAACTACATCTCAGTGCTGGCGCTGGAGATCCTGCTGGGGGTGGCCCTGTGGCACTGGTTGAAGAAAAGGCAGGCCAGGATCTTGTAAATCTGTCCCGATTAAAATTGCTGCGGCATCCGGTCATAACTGGGTGCCGCTTTTTCTGCCCCGGCGGTGTTGACGCCGTCTGGAACCGGGTATATACTGGGCATCATCCTGGTTGAGGGAGGACATGCTCCCTGCACACCGCCCCAAGAGAGGTAGCGCCGTGGCTGGAAGCGCGCCGGGCATGGAAGCAGGCAGTACCACCGCCGGACAGGAGCGCGGGGCGCGCGATACAGCGCCAAAGAGGGGCTGTGCAAACAGCAATCTGGGTGGAACCGCGGAGTACATCATCCGTCCCAATGTGGGATGGGTGTTTTTCTTTTATCAGACCACAAAACAGGAGGAAGCCATGATTATTTCCGTCAAGGGACAAGAAAAAGAGTTTGAGCCAGGGGTATCCGCCCTGGATGTGTTCAAGGAGCTGGACAAAGAAGCCCGGAAGGACGCCATCGCCGCCCGGCTGGATGGCGAGTTTCTGGAACTGATGGCCCCCATCACCAAGGGCGGGGAACTGGTGCCTGTGGGCTTTGAGGACAGCGAGGCCCGGCATTTGCTGCGCCACACTGCCAGCCATGTGATGGCCTCAGCCGTCAAAAAGCTGTTTCCCAAGGCCAAACTGGCCATCGGGCCTTCCATTGAGCACGGCTTCTACTACGATTTTGATGTGGAGGAGCCCTTCCAGCCGGAAGACCTGCAGAAAATTGAGAAAGAAATGGCCCGGATCATCAAGAAAAACGAGCGGGAGGAGCGCTTTGTGCTGCCCCGGGCGGAGGCCATCAAGCTGATGGAGGAGATGGACGAGCCCTACAAGGTGGAGCTCATCAACGACCTGCCCGATGAAA
Organism: Clostridia bacterium; assembly: GCA_036834245.1. Taxonomy (GTDB): domain Bacteria; phylum Bacillota; class Clostridia; order Christensenellales; family Aristaeellaceae; genus UBA6115. The sequence goes on from DAITOE010000201.1 coordinate 1,215, forward strand.
CAGAGCTGTCCTTCTACCGCCAGGGGGATTTTGTGGACCTCTGCGCCGGCCCCCACCTGCCCAGTACCGGCAAGGTGAAGGCCTTCAAGCTCACCAGCCTGGCCGGGGCCTACTGGCGGGGCAACGAGAAGAACAAGATGCTGCAGCGCATTTACGGTACCGCCTTTTACGACAGGGAAGAGATGGAGGCCTACCTGGCCCGGATTGAGGAGGCCAAGAAGCGGGACCACCGGAAACTGGGCCGTGAGCTGGACCTGTTTGAGTTCATGGAGGAGGGCCCCGGCTTCCCCTTCTACTATGCCAAGGGCATGGTGCTGAAGAACCTGCTGATTGACTATTGGCGCCAGGTGCACAAGAAGGCCGGCTATGAGGAAATCTCCACCCCCTTGATCCTGTCCCGGGAACTGTGGGAGGAGAGCGGCCACTGGGAAAACTACCGGGAGAACATGTACACCCTGAAAATTGACGAGCAGGATTTTGCCATCAAGCCCATGAATTGTCCGGGCGGCATCCTGGCCTACAAGCGCCGCCTGTGGAGCTACCGGGACTTCCCCGTCCGGGTGGGCGAACTGGGCCTGGTACACCGGCATGAGAAATCCGGCGCTCTCCACGGCATGATGCGGGTGCGGGCCTTCACCCAGGACGACGCCCACCTGTACATGACCCCGGAGCAGATCAAGGACGAAATCATCGGCGTGTACAAGCTGGAGGACCAGGTGTACCGGGACTTCGGCTTCCAGTACAAGGTGGAATTGTCCACCCGGCCGGAGAACAGCATCGGCTCTGACGAGATGTGGGAGCTGTCCACCAAGGCCCTGAAGGACGCCCTGGATGACCTGGCTGTGCCCTATGTCATCAACGAAGGAGACGGCGCCTTCTACGGCCCCAAGATTGACTTCCACCTGGAGGACAGCCTGGGCCGCAGCTGGCAGTGCGGCACCCTGCAATTGGACATGAACCTGCCGGAGCGCTTTGAGATGGAATACACCGGCCCGGACGGCGCCAAGCACCGGCCTGTGATGATCCACCGCACGGTGCTAGGCTCCCTGGAGCGCTTCATCGGCATCCTGACGGAGCACTTTGGCGGCGCCTTCCCCCTGTGGCTCTCCCCCATCCAGGCCCGGATCATGACCATCACCGACCGGGCAGATGATGCTGCCCGCGCCCTGAAGGACAAGATGGAAGCGGCCGGACTGCGGGTGGAGATGGACCTGCGCAATGAGAAGATCGGCTTCAAGGTGCGGGAAGCCCAGATAATGAAAACCCCCTACATGCTGGTCATCGGCGACCGGGAAGCCGAGGAAGGCACCGTGTCCCTGCGCACCCGCCAGGGCCTGACGGTGAATGGCCTGAAGCATGATGAATTGATTGCAACCTTAAAGAAGGAAGCGGACAGCCGCGCCCTGGAGCAAAGCTGGCAGGCAGCGCCCAAGGCCTGATGGCCCCTCCCAAAACCAACGCCATGCGCCTGCTGGACAGGGCGCAGATTCCCTACCAGGAGCTTAGCTTCGAAGCTGATGAATCCGAGTTGTCGGGCCTTGACGCTGCCAGAATCCTGGGGGTGGACCCTGAGATAGTGTACAAAACCCTGGTGCTGACAGGCAGCAGCAACCCGGTATTGGTCTGCCTGCTGCCCGCAGCCCGCAGCCTGGACCTGAAAAAGCTGGCCGCCCTCAGCGGCGACAAGCGGGTGTCCCCCGTCCACATGAATGACCTGCCGAGGCTGACCGGCTACCTGCGGGGCGGCTGCTCCCCCATCGGCATGAAAAAGGATTTCCCGGTGTTCGCCGACAAGAGCATGACCAACCAGGATCAGGTTCTGGTGAATGCAGGCAAGCGGGGTGTGCAGCTGAAGTTGGCGCCCCGGGACCTGATTGATTATTGCCGG
>DAITOE010000202.1:0-3101 GCA_036834245.1 Clostridia bacterium
ACACGAGTTCATGCACTCATGGATCGAGGGTTTTTGATGGCTCTGCTAAGTCGAAGGAACGAGGCGTAGCCGTAGCCTACGCTGAGTGAATGAGACGACGCAGAGTCGCAAAAAAACCGATTCATGGAAGCATGAAAGAGTGCGTTTAGTATAAGCGCCCTGTATTGATGTTCCGCCCGCTGTTTTGTATCATGGAGGCTGACAGCATCCCCCTGAAACGAAAGGAACCGCCATGACCATACTGTTCCGGCGCCTCGCCGCCCTGCTCCTTGCTGCCGCCCTGTGCCTGGGGGCCTTCCCGGCTGTGGCAGGCAGCTACCCCCAGCGCCCCCTCACCCTCATCGTGCCCTATGGCGCCGGGGGCACCACGGACCTCACCGCCCGGCAACTGGCCCTCCAGCTGAAAAAGCACCTGGGAGTGGCCGTCACCGTCATCAACCAGGGGGGCGCCTCCGGCTCCATCGGCACCCGCAGCGCCCTCACCGCCCCGGCGGATGGCTACACCCTGCTGGTGTCGGCAGATTCCCTGGGCACCCAGCGGGTGATGGGCATCAGCGACATGAGCTACGGGGATTTCCGGGTCATCGCCCCCCTCACCAACGACCCCAAGGTGATTGTGGTGGCCGGGGACTCCCCCTATGAAACCATCCACCAGCTGCTGGAGGACATCACCTCCCGGCCCCGCCAGGTGAAGATGAGTTACACCGGCCCCGGGGGCTCCGGCCATGTGCAAAGCCTGATCTACAACACTTTTGGCCTTCAGATGGCCCTCACCGCCTACCCCGGCGGCGCCGACTGCATCCTGGCGGTACTGGGGCACCAGGTGGATTTCACCAACGCCAACTACTCCACCATCGTCTCCTACCTGGCCTCCGGGGACCTGCGCTTGCTGGCGGTCTCATCCACCCAGCGGCTGCCCGCCCACCCCGAGGTGCCCGCCCTGGCGGAAGTCATTCCCGGCTCCGAAGCCCTCATGGCCATCCCCTACACCCCCCTGTCCCTCCTGGTGCACAAGGATGTGCCGGACCCGGTGTTTGAGACCCTTCAGGAGGCCGCCCGTAAATCCTTCCAGGAAGAGGAGTGGATCGCCTACTGCGACAGCAACGCCCTGGACACCCTCTATGACCGCTACCGGACCCCGGAAGACATCAGCGCCTTTTACGCGGAGTGGGAGTCCCTGGTCAGCTGGCTGCTGTATGACGCCGGGGCCGCCCCCAACAGCCCCGAAACTTTCGGCATCCCCCGGCCTGCAGACCAGGCAGGTGAATAAATGAAGGCCCCGGCTGGACACGGCATCAAAAACAGGCGCGCCCTTCTGGAGGGGCTCTGCTTCCTCACCCTGGCCCTGGCCCTGCTGTGGCACGCCCTGGACAGCCACCACCGGGGCATCCCCGTGGGCTGGGAGCTGTCCCCCTCCCTCTTTCCCCTTCTGTGCGCAGCCTTCCTCCTGGCCCTCAGCCTCGCCCTGATCCGGGAGGGCTTTGCCATGGCCCCCGGGGAGGCCCCGGCCCCGCTGCGCTGGCGCCCGGTCCTGGTCACGGCCCTGGCAGCCCTGGCCTATACGCTGCTGCTGCCCCTTTTTGGCTTTGTCCTGGCCACCGTCTGCTTCCTGATCGGCATGCTGATTTACCTGGGGGAGCGGCGCCCCCTCCTCATAATCCTCCTGCCCCTTTGCTTTTCCGCAGGCAGCTACCTGCTCTTTGCCCGGCTGCTTCACGTGATGCTGCCGGCCGCGCCCCTGGATGTCCTGCGCCGGGGCCTGGACCTCTTGCTGTGAGGGCCGGCGGATGAATGCCTTGTTCGAGGTGCTGCACATCCTGCTGGACCTGCGCTTTGTCCTGATGGTCCTCCTGGGCTCCCTGGCCGGCCTCATGGTGGGGGCCATCCCCGGCCTCTCCGTGTCCATGGCCACCGCCCTTTTGGTATCCGTCACCTACACCTGGGCGGTGGGGGACGCCCTGGCCATGGTGATGGGAGTCTATGTAGTGGGGGTGTTTGCCGGCGCCATTTCTGCCATCCTCATCAACATCCCCGGGGCCCCCTCCTCCGTGGTCACCACCCTGGACGGCTACCCCCTGGCCCGGCAAGGGCGGGCCCATGAGGCCCTCAAATACGCCACCTGGTATTCCTTCATCGGCAGCCTCGCCGGCATCCTGGCCCTGTGGGCCCTGGCACGGCCCATCTCCGCTTTTGCCCTGCGCTTCCAGCCCATGGACTATTTCCTCCTGGGCCTCTTCGGCCTCCTCCTGGTGGGCACCCTCACCGCCCGCTCCTTTGTGCGGGGCCTCATCAGTGCCTGCCTGGGGCTGATCATCGCCATGGTGGGCCTGGACAGCGTCATGGGCACCCCCCGTCTCACCCTGGGCATCCAGGAATTGACCGCCGGCTTTGCCGTGGTCCCCGTCCTCATCGGCCTGTTCGGGTTTTCAGAGGTCCTAAGCGTCCTCTCCGGCCAGGCGCCTGAGGGGGAGATGGCCCGGATGGCAAGCACCCTTGTCAGCACCCGGAAGGTCCTCAAACACTGGCTGAGCTCCCTCTACTACGCCCTGATTGGCCTCCTGGTGGGCGCCCTGCCCGGCGCCGGCGGGCCGGTGGCCTCCTTCCTGGCCTATGGCGCCGCAAAAAAGGCCGTCCGCCAGCCCTCTGCGCCCTTCGGCGAAGGGGCGGTGGAGGGGATCGTGGCCAGTGAAGCCGCCAACAACGCCGTCATCGGCGGCGCCCTCATCCCCACCCTCACCCTGGCCATCCCCGGGGACGCCGTCACCGCCATCCTCCTCTCCGTCTTCTATGTCCACGGGCTGCAGCCCGGGCCCATGTTCATCCGCCAGTCACCCCAGCTCTTCCACACCCTCATCGCCGCCGGCCTCATCGCCTGCATCTTCCTCCTGCTGCTGGGCCTCTTCATCGCCCCCCGGATCAGCAGGCTCATCGCCCTGCCCCGGCGCATCCTCCTGCCCCTGGTCACCGTGCTGTGCGTGGTGGGAGCCTTCGCCTACAACAACCGCCTGGCAGACGTCCTCATCATGCTGGCCTTCGGCATCCTGGGCTTCTTCATGCGCCGGGGCGGCTACCCCGTGGCCCCCATGACCCTGGCCCTGGTC
>DAITOE010000203.1:0-3077 GCA_036834245.1 Clostridia bacterium
TGGTGGTGAGCTTTGTGATCCTCTCCCAGATGAACCTGACCCTCACCATCATCATCTTCCTGGCGCTGCCGGCCATGATGCTGTCCATCTTCCTGTTCAACGGCAGGATGCGGGACACCTTCAAGGCGGTGAGGCACCAGCTGGGGGAAATCAACGCCCAGGCCGAGGACAGCCTGCTGGGCATGCGGGTGGTGCAGTCCTTTGCCAATGAGGACCTGGAAAGCTACAAGTTTGAAGAAGGCAACCGCACCTTTTTGCACCTGAAGAAAAAACAGTACCGGGTGATGGCGGGCTTCCATGCCACAACCCGGCTCTTAAACGGCGTCATGAACCTGCTGGTCATCATCGCCGGCGCCATCTTCCTGTCCCGGGGGGAACTGACCCCCGGGGAGTTTGCCTCCTACCTGCTTTACATCAACCTGCTCCTCAACACCGTCACCCGCCTGGTGAACTTCATGGAGCAGTACCAGCGGGGCTTAACCGGCATCGAGCGCTTCTTTGAAATCATGGACGCCCCACTGGAGATCACCAACCTGCCCGGGGCCACAGACCTCAAAGACATCCGGGGGGAGATCACCCTGGACCAGGTCACCTTCCGCTATACCCAGGACGGCCCCAGCGTGCTTGACAAGGTGGACCTCTTTGTGCCGGCCGGCCAGAACGTGGCCCTGGTGGGGCCCAGCGGCTCGGGCAAGACCACCCTGTGCAACCTGATCCCCCGTTTTTATGACGTGACGGAGGGCCGGGTCTTAATCGACGGGCAGGATGTGCGCGCCCTCACCCTCAAGTCCCTCAGGGGCGCCATCGGCACCGTGCAGCAGGACGTGTACCTCTTCTCCGGCACCGTCTTTGACAACATCGTCTACGGCCGGCCCGGGGCCACCATGGCGGAGGTGGAGCAGGCCGCCCGGCGGGCCGGGGCCCACCAGTTCATCATGGACCTGCCCCAGGGCTATGACACCTATGTGGGCGAGCGGGGGGTGAAGCTGTCCGGCGGGCAGAAGCAGCGCCTGTCCATCGCCCGGGTCTTCCTGAAGGATCCCCCCATCCTGCTGCTGGACGAGGCCACCAGCGCCCTGGACAACGAGTCGGAGATGCTGGTGCAGCAGTCCCTGGAGGAGCTGGCCCAGGGCCGCACCACCCTCACCATCGCCCACCGGCTCACCACCATCCGCAATGCCGACGTCATCTGGGTGCTCACCGACGAAGGCTTGATGGAAAGCGGCAGCCACGAGGAGCTGATCCGGCAGCAGGGCTTGTATTACCATCTGTACCAGCTTTATACTGAAAAGGAAGCCAGGGAAGAGGAAGCCAATAAGGACCTGGACCTGGAAATCAACATCAACCCCTGACAGGAGGGCGTATGAACGTCATGTTTTTGGGTGCCGCCCGGGAGGTGACCGGCAGCTCCTACCTGGTGACCATCCACGACAAGCACGTGCTGATTGACTGCGGCATGGAGCAGGGCCGGGACACCTACGTCAACCAGGAACTGCCCGTGAACCCCTACCAGGTGGATGCCCTGGTGCTGACCCATGCCCACATCGACCACTCCGGCATGGTGCCGGCCCTGGTGAAGCGGGGCTTTAACGGCGTCATCCACGCCACCCCCTCCACCAAGATGCTGTGCGACATCATGCTGATGGACTCGGCCCACATCCAGGAGACCGAGGCCGAGTGGCAAAACCGCAAGGCCCAGCGCTCCGGCGGCGCGCCTTATGAGCCCATCTACACCCAGGCGGACGCCCAGCGCGCCCTGACCCTATTCTCCCCCCTCCACTACGGGGTGCCGCGGGAAATCCTGCCCGGCTGCGTGCTCACCTTCACCGACGCCGGCCACCTGCTGGGCTCCGCCAGCGTCACCCTGGAGCTAACCGAGGACGGGGTCACAAAGACCCTGGTGTTCTCCGGGGACATCGGCAACTTAAACCAGCCCATCATCAAGGACCCCCAGTACCTGAAGACTGCCGACTACGTGGTGATGGAGTCCACCTATGGGGACCGCCTCCACGGGGACCGGCCGGACTACCTGAAGAACCTCAGTGAGGTGCTCCAAGCCACCTTCAACCGGGGGGGCAACGTGGTGATCCCCGCCTTTGCGGTGGGCCGCTCCCAGGAGATCCTCTATTTCCTGCGGGAGATCAAGGAAAAAGGCATGGTTCAGGGCCATGACGGCTTCCCGGTGTACATGGACAGCCCCCTGGCCATCAAGGCCACCAGCATTTTCCTGGACAGCGACCCGGAGGCCTTTGACGAGGAGATGCAGGGGCTGCTGCGCAGCGGCATCAACCCCATCACCTTCCCGGACCTGCGCATCTGCGTGACGGCGGAAGAAAGCAAGCAGATCAACTTCGAAACCAGGCCCTGCGTCATCATCTCCGCCTCCGGCATGGCGGAGGCCGGGCGCATCCGCCACCATTTGAAGCACAACCTGTGGCGCCATGAGTGCACGATCCTGTTTGTGGGCTATCAGAGCGTGGGCACCCTGGGCCGGCAGCTGTACGACGGGGAGAAGACCGTGCGCCTCTTCAACGAGACCATCGCGGTGAAGGCGGAGATCCGGGCGCTGCACGCCATCAGCGGCCACGCGGACCAGGCGGGCCTCCTCACCTGGATTGACAGCTTTGAGCCCAAGCCCCAAAAGGTCTTCGTGGCCCACGGGGAGGAAAACGTGGCCCTGCATTTCGCCAGCCTCCTCAATGAGCGGGGGCTGCAGACCGAAGTGCCCTATTCCGGCGACGAATGGAACCTGGCCCAGGAGGCCCAGGTGGGCGCCGGCAGCCGTCAGCTGGTGGACAAGGGCATGAAAAAGCAGCAGAAAATCGCCCGGCGGGACAACCTGGTGCAGGAGGCCCTGGGCCGCCTCACCGCCCTGGTGCAGGACAGCCAGGGCTATTCCAACAAGCTCAAGGAGAAGCTGGCCCGGCAGATCAACGAATTGGTGCGAAGGTGGGAGGAATAAGCCAGACCAAAGCCCGGGGTGACGCAATGTTCACCCCGGGCTTTTAAAATTGGTGAATCCGGTTACAAGTCAATCTCCAAGGTGACGGGGCAGTGGTCGGAGCCGTAGATCTGGC
>DAITOE010000204.1:0-3070 GCA_036834245.1 Clostridia bacterium
ACGCGCCGGGCGATACGATTTCACTCAGAGGGCTGTGCCCTCTGAAACTCCCCTTAGATATGGTTTGTCTTCATTCTGGGGGCTGTCGCTTCAGCGGCAGCCCCATTTTTGCTGCATTGTTTGACAGCGCCTTGCGCCGCTGTGTAGAATAACCCGTCATACCGACAGGAAAGGACAGCGCATGCGGAAAAAGAAAGCAAACTGGAAGCAGCGGGCAGGCGTGGCCCTGGTGGTGGTGTTGGGCGGCGCCTTTGGCGTTGCCATCGCGTCACAGGGCCATCACCTGGGCCTGCTGGGCGTTGGGCAGGACCTGGTGACGTTTTACCTGCCTTCTTTTTTGGGGCTGGTGGGTGCCTTTTACCTGCAGGTCTTCCTCCACGAGGCCGGGCACCTGGTTTTTGGGTGGATCAGCGGCTACCGCTTCGTTTCCTTCCGGGTGGGCAGCCTGATGCTGATCCGGCAGGGAGACCGGCTGGCGCTGCGCCGCCTTGTCATCCCCGGCACCGTCGGCCAGTGCCTGATGGCGCCGCCTGAGATGGTGGACGGGCGCTTTCCCGCCAGGCTGTACAACCTGGGGGGCGGCCTGTTCAACCTGGTCAGCGCCGCCCTGTTGCTGGGCCTGCGCTCCCTTCCGGGGCTGAATCCCCAGATCAGCCTGCTGCTGTTCATCGCGGGCCTGCTGGGTCTTGTCATTGGGCTTGTCAACCTGATTCCCATCAAAACCAGGATGCTCAGCAACGACGGCCACAATGCCCTCACCCTGGAGCAGCATCCGGAGGCCCTGCGGGCCCTGTGGCTGCAGCTGACCATCAACGCCCGCCTGGCAGAGGGCCAGCGCCTGCGTGACATGCCGGAGGACTGGTTCGCCCTGCCGGATGAGGACAGCCATCAGGATACCCATACCGCCGCCATCGCGGTCATCGCCGCCAACCGGCTGATGGACCAGGAGCGCTTCATGGAGACGGACGCCCTGATGGCGCGCTTGCTGGCCCGTCCCGGCGCCATGGCCGGGCTGCACCGCCAATTGCTGGCCTGCGACCGCATCTACCTGGAGCTGCTGGACCAGAACCGGGACAGCGTGCTAAAAAGCCTGGACAGCCCGGATATGGCCCGGTTTATGAAGGCCATGAAGGCTTTTCCCTCGGTGCTGCGCACCCGCTACGCCCAGGCGCTGCTCAAAGACGGGGACCCGGAAAAGGCCCAGGTCATAAAGGCACAGTTTGACCGGGTGGCCTGCCGCTACCCCTATCCGGCAGACATCAGGGCCGAACAGGAGCTGATGGTCCGGGCGGAAGCCAGATACCAGGAGCGGGAGCGGCGCATGGCCGAAGCCCCGGCGGATTAATACTAACAACTTTACAGTAAAAGAAGCCACCTCCCCGGGTCTGTGGGTCCGGGGAGGTGGCTTGTATCAGGCTGGATTATTCTTCTGTTTTGGCGGCCTTGGGCTTCCGGGCTTTGGCCGGGGCCTTGGGGGCCGGGTCTGCCGCCGGCTTATCTGTCGCCGCTTTGGTGGCCCGGGGCTTGGCCGGGGCCTTGGCCGGCGCTTTCGCAGCCGTTGCCTTGGGCGCAGCCTTGGTCGCCGGGGCGGCCTTTGCTGCAGGCTCTGCCTTGGCCTTGGGCGCCGCCTTGGCTTTGGGTGCGGCCTTGGCCGTGGTTTTGGCTGCTGCGGCCTTGGGCTTGGCTGCCGCCTTCTCAGCCGGCGCCTCAGCCGCGACGGGCTTGGCCCGGGTGACCCGACGGGCCTTGGGGGCGGGCTGCGCCTCCGGTGCCGGCTCCGGGGTGCCTTCACCCAGCAGTGGGGGCATCAGTTTTTTGTACAGCTCCAGGTAGGTCCTTGAGGAATGCAGCCAGGAGAAATCCGCCGTCATGCCCCGCTCCTGAAGCATCGTCCAGACGCCCTGCTGCTCGTGGTAGAAATGCAGCGCGCGCCTGATGACGTTGAGCATGTCATGGGCGTTGTAGTTGAAGAAGGAGAAGCCGTTGCCTTCCCTGGTGTATTCGTTGTAGGACAGCACGGTGTCCCGCAGGCCGCCGGTTTCCCGCACCACCGGCACGGTGCCGTAGCGCAGGGCGATCATCTGGGACAGGCCGCAGGGCTCAAAGGCGGAGGGCATCAGGAAAATGTCCGCGCCGGCGTAGATCCGGTGGGCCAGGCCGTGGTCCATGACAAAGCTGGCGGAAACCCGGCCGGGGTAGTTCTGCTCCGCCCAGGAGAAGAGGTTGACATAGCGGCTCTCCCCCATGCCCAGGCAGACCAACTGCAAATCCTCCCGCATGATGTCGGCGATGACATAGTCCACCAGGTCCAGGCCCTTCTGGCTGTTGAGGCGGCCGATCATGGCCACGATGGGCACCTCAGGCCGCACTTCCAGGCCCAGCTCCTCCTGCAAGGCCTTCTTGCAGGCCGCCTTGCCGGACAGGTCCTTCACGCTGTAGTTGGCGGGAATCAAAGGGTCGGTAGCCGGGTCGTATTCCCGGACGTCGATGCCGTTTAAGATGCCGGAGAGGTGGTTGCGCCGGGCCCGCAGCAGGCCGTCCAGGCGCTCGCCGTAGTAGGCGGTCTGGATTTCCTCGGCATAGCTGGGGGAGACGGTGGTGACCTCGTCGGCATAGACGATGCCGGCCTTTAAGAAGTTGACATTGCCGAAATACTCCAGCTTGTCGTCGGTGAAGACATGGTCCGGCAGGCCCAGCATGTCCTGGACATCCTTGATGCCGAAGATGCCCTGGTACTGCAGGTTGTGGATGGTCATCACCGTACGGATGCCGTCATACAGGGGCAGCCCGGCATACTGGATGCGCAGGAGGGCCGGAATCATGCCGGCCTGCCAGTCGTGGGCGTGGATGACATCCGGCGCGAAGGGAATCAGCGGCAGGGCGTTTAAGACGCCGCGGCAGAAAAAGGCATAGCGCTCGTGCTCGTCGCCGCCCACGCCGTAGACATAGTTGCGGCCGAAGTAGTAGCGGTTATCCAGGAAATAGTAGGTGACCCCGCCCCTGACCAGCTGTTCGATGCCGCAGTACTGGCGGCGCCAGCCCAGGCTGACCTCGAAATCCGCCACGTGGA
>DAITOE010000205.1:0-3033 GCA_036834245.1 Clostridia bacterium
AAACCGGGTGAAAACTGCCGGATCATTAAATGCTGGCAGTTTTTTGCATGTATTGAATAAAACCGGGGCTTGAAACATTGAAAACCCGGGTAAAAAATGGTATGATAAGAGGTGGTGTGCGCCTCGGCAGGCGCCATTGCCAAGTGATGATACGTTAAGGAGGAAAACGAATGCCGAAATATGTATACCTGTTCACCGAGGGGAATGCTTCCATGCGCAACCTGCTGGGGGGCAAAGGTGCCAACCTGGCGGAGATGATCAACATCGGGCTGCCTGTTCCCCAGGGCTTCACCGTGACCACAGAGGCCTGCACCAAGTATTATGCGGACGGCAAGACCATTGCCCCCGAGGTGGAAGAGCAGATCTACGAGGCAATGCGCAAGGCGGAAGAGATTGCCGGCAAGAAGTTTGGCGACATCAACGATCCCTTCCTGGTGTCGGTACGCTCCGGCTCCCGTGCGTCCATGCCCGGCATGATGGACACCATCTTGAACCTGGGCCTCAACGATGTGGCCGTGGAAGGCCTGGCCAAGTTGACTGACAACCCCCGTTTTGCCTATGACTCCTACCGCCGTTTCATCGAGATGTTTGCGGATGTGGTGATGGAAGTGGAGCGCAAGCACTTCGTGGCCGAGCTGGATGCCGTGAAGGCCGAGAAGGGCGTCAAGGGCGATACCGACCTGACAGCTGAGGACATGAAGGAAGTGGTGAAGCGCTTCCTGGCCGTCTACAAGAAGCACAAGGGCAGTGACTTCCCCCAGGATCCCAAGGTGCAGCTGATGGAATCCATCAAGGCTGTGTTCCGCTCCTGGGACAACCCCCGCGCCCAGTACTACCGCCGCATGAACGACATCCCCTATGACTGGGGCACCGCTGTGAACGTGCAGGCCATGGTGTTTGGCAACATGGGCGAAGACTCCGGCACCGGCGTGGCCTTCACCCGCAACCCCTCCACCGGCGAAAACGAGATGTACGGCGAGTACCTGATGAACGCCCAGGGCGAGGACGTGGTGGCCGGCATCCGCACCCCCCACCCCATCAAGACCATGCACGAGAGCATGCCCGAGGTGTATGACCAGTTCCTGGCCATCTCCGAGAAGCTGGAAAAGCACTACCGTGACATGCAGGACATGGAGTTCACCATCGAGCGTGGCAAGCTGTACATGCTGCAGACCAGAAACGGCAAGCGCACCGCTGCCGCCGCCCTGAAAATCGCCGTGGACCTGGTGAACGAAGGCCTGCTGACGGAAGAAGAAGCCGTCTTGAAGGTGGACCCCCGCCAGCTGGACACCCTGCTGCACCCCAATTTTGACGACAAGGCCATCAAGGCTGCCACCCCCTTTGCCACCGGCCTGCCCGCCTCCCCCGGCGCCGGCGCCGGCAAGATCTACTTCACCGCCCATGGCGCCGCCAAGGCTGCCAAGGAAGGCCAGGACGTGATCCTGGTGCGGGAAGAGACCACCCCGGAAGACATCGAGGGCATGGACCTGTCAAAAGCCATTCTGACCGCCCGGGGCGGCATGACCAGCCACGCGGCCGTTGTTGCCCGGGGCATGGGCCGGCCCGCCGTGGTGGGCTGCCACGACATCTACATCGACGAAGCCACTGGCAAGATGACCACCACCAAGGGTGAAATCTTCCACGAAGGCGACGAAATCAGTATCGACGGCACCACCGGCAAGGTGTACAAGGGCCTGATTCCCACGGTGGAAGCCTCTGTGACCGGCGATTTTGCCACCCTGATGGAGTGGGCAGACAAAGCCCGCCGCCTGAAGGTGCGCACCAACGCGGACACCCCCCGGGACACCAAACAGGCTGTGGAGTTTGGCGCGGAAGGCATCGGCCTGTGCCGCACCGAGCACATGTTCTTTGAAGCCAGCCGCATCGCCCTGGTGCGGGAGATGATCCTGTCCGACAGCGAGGCCCAGCGCCGCGCCGCCCTGGACAAAATCCTGCCCATGCAGCAGAAGGACTTCGAGGAGATGTTCATCGCCCTGGAAGGCCGCCCAATGACGGTGCGCTACCTGGATCCGCCGCTGCATGAGTTCCTGCCCGCCAAGAACATGACCGAGGAGATCAAGGCGCTGGCCAAGCAGCTCAACACCACGGTGGAAAAAGTGGTGGAGAAGATTGACTCCATGCATGAGTTCAACCCCATGATGGGCCATCGCGGCTGCCGCCTGTCCGTCACCTTCCCCGAGATTGCCGAAATGCAGACCCGCGCGGTGTTGCAGGCTGCCCTCAAGGTGAAGAAGGAGAACGGCATCCCCGTGGTGCCGGAGATCATGATCCCCCTCATCGGCACCCAAAAGGAGCTAGCCTTTGTCAAGCAGGTGGTCATGGAGACCGCCGAGAAGGTCTTTGAGGAGCAGAACGACAAGATTGACTTCCTGGTGGGCACCATGATTGAAATCCCGCGCGCCTGCGTGACCGCGGATGAGATCGCAAAGGAAGCCGAGTTCTTCAGCTTTGGCACCAACGACCTCACCCAGATGGGCTATGGCTTTAGCCGTGATGACGCCACCAAGTTCCTGGATGACTACATCAACAAGGGCATCCTGGAGAACGACCCCTTTGCCCGCCTGGACCAGAACGGCATCGGCAAACTGGTGGAAACCGCCATCACCCTGGGCCAGAAGGGCCGCCCCGGCATCAAGCTGGGCGTGTGCGGCGAGCACGGCGGGGACCCCTCCTCCATCGAGTTCTTCCACAAGGTGGGCCTGGACTATGTGAGCTGCTCCCCCTTCCGGGTGCCCATCGCCCGCCTGGCCGCAGCCCATGCCGCCATCAACGAGAAGAACGCCTGATTCATCAACAAACTTCAGTCGGCATCCGCTGACTGATTGACCACAAACAGCGCCCTGTGACTAAGCACGGGGCGCTATTTTATATCGCCAAAGTGTCTGCGGACACTTTGGCGTTTAGGAGGAACGGGCATTTTCGCTTAATCGCTGCGCTCCCGGTCAGCGAAAATGCGTGGAATGGTTTGCTACGCAAACCGCCCCGCACGTCGTCAGGCCGCATTCCGCTTCT
>DAITOE010000206.1:0-3015 GCA_036834245.1 Clostridia bacterium
TAAACATCCGCTGAGTTGTTCAACCCTTTATCCAACTTCGCACCGGGCGGCCGGTGCGATTTTTTTATTATTTCGCCCTTGCAATCCCGTTAAAATAAGTGTACGATTTTACTGTATTTCTGTTTTTCGTTCGTGTTTTGGAGGGCGCATGCAGGCATTGCGGCAGGCCATCAGGGATGAGGGCATTGGAATTGGCACAGACATCGTGAAGGTGAGCGGCTTTTTGAACCACCGCCTCAACACAGGGCTCCTGTTTGAGATGGGCCGGTACATCGCCGACCACTTCCGGGACCAGACGCCCGGCCTGGTGATGACGGTGGAAGCCTCCGGCATCGCCCTGGCCATGACCGTGGCCCACGCCCTCAACAACCTGCCTGTCCTGTTTGCCAAGAAAACCCTTGCCAGCACCCAGAATACGGAGGCCTACACCGCCCACTCCACCTCCTTCACCAGGGGATCCAGCTATGTGATGCGCTGCGACAAGGCCCTGCTCTCCCCCGGCACCCGGGTACTGATTGTGGACGACTTCCTGGCCAACGGGGAAGCGGTCAGGGGGCTGATGGACATCGTCCGCCAGGCAGGGGCTGAGACCGTGGGGGTGGCCATCGCCATTGAAAAAGGCTTCCAGCAAGGCGGCAGAATGCTGCGGGAACAGGGTGTCAAACTGCTCAGTTTGTCCATCGTCCGGGAAATCAGGGATGGCAAGATCCTGCTTCTGGACGATTGATCAATACAATATTCAAGGAGGGCTCCATGTCAAACGCTAACAAAACATCCATTTTTCTCAAGCTGATCCCCTTTGTGATGGCCCTGGTGATGATGGCTTCCGGCCTGTCCGTCGCCGCTGAATCCAGTTTTCCCCCGGTGCCTGCCAGCGAGATCAAGGTGGGCATGGTGCTGATCGGTTCCCAGGACGACGGTTTCTCCGGCGCCCATTACAACGGCCTGGAAGGCATGAAGGAAGCCCTGGGCCTAAAGGACGAGCAGGTGCTGTACAAGTTCAACGTGCCGGAAAACGCAGAGTGCGACGCCGCCCTGCGGGAGTTGGTGGAAGCCGGCTGCAACATCATCTTCGGCAACTCCTGGGGCTTTATGAACTTCATGGAGGAATTGGCCGAGGAATACCCTGAGGTGATCTTCTCCCACTGCTCCGGCTACAAGAACAACGGCGTCAACTTCAACAACTATTTCGGCCGCATCTACCAGGCCCGCTACCTGGCCGGCATCGCCGCAGGCCTCAAAACCGTCACCAACAAAATCGGCTATGTGGCTGCCTGGGCAGACAACGCCGAGGTGAACGGCGGCATCAACGCCTTCGCCTTGGGCGTGCAGACCGTGAATCCGGAAGCCGTGGTGTATGTGAAGTACATCTCCTCCTGGTTTGACCCCACCCTGGAAAAGCAGACCGCCGTGGCGCTGCTGGCCCTGGACTGCGACGTCATCGCCCAGCACGTGGACACCGCCATGCCCCAGGTGGCCGCTGAAGAAGCCGGCAAGTTCGGCGTGGGCTACAACACCGACATGACCCCCGCCGCCCCCAAGGCCCACCTCACCGCCCCCATCTGGCACTGGTCCAGCGTGTACATCGCCCAGGTGCAGGACGTGGTGGACGGCAAATGGCTGCCCAACAACTATTTCCTGGGCCTGAAGGAAGGCATGGTGGACCTGTCCCCCTTAAGTGACAACGTGGCGGAAGGCACCGCTGAGAAGATCGAAGCCGCCAAGGAGAAGATCCTGTCCGGCGACTGGGACGTGTTTACCGGCCCCATCTACAACAACGCAGGTGACCTGGTGGTGGAAGACGGCGTGGCGCTGGCGGATGCCGACATCACCGGCGGCCTGATGACCACCCTGCTCATCAAGGGCGTTGAAGTGAAGTAAGAATACACAATATCATGCGGGGTTGCCGCCGGCGCGCGACAGCCCCGCCTTTTCCTTTTCGAAAGCCTGTTTCTATGCTATAAATGATGGTATCAGTTGACAAGGAGCGCCCATGCTGGAAATCCCTGCCATTGAACTCATCCGCTTGACCAAATGCTTTGACAAGGTCACAGCCTGCGACTGCATTGACATGAAGGTGCGCCACGGGGAGGTGCTGGCCCTCCTGGGAGAAAACGGCTCCGGGAAGACCACCCTCACCAACATGCTTTCAGGCATTTACCAGCCTGATTCAGGGCAAATTTTGCTGGACGGCCAGGCGGTCACCATCCGCTCCCCAAGGGACGCCATCCGCCTGGGCATCGGCATGATTCACCAGCATTTCAAGCTGGTGGAGGTGCTGTCCGCCCGGGAGAACATCCTGCTGGGCCAGGCCGGCCTCATCACCACGCCCCCGGAGGAGGCGGCAAAGGCCTTTGGTTTTCAGGTGGACCTGGACAAAAAGGTCTATGACATGTCCGTCAGCGAAAAGCAGGCGGTGGAAATCCTCAAAGTGCTGTGCCGGGGTGCGGACAAGCTGATCCTGGACGAGCCTACTGCCGTCTTGACCCCCCAGGAAATCAAAGCCCTGTTTGACACCCTGGACCGGATGCGGAAGGAAGGCAAGGCCATCATCATCATCACCCACAAGCTGGAGGAGGTGATGGCGGTGTCCGACCGGGTCACCGTGCTGCGCAAAGGGGTGAACGTGGGCACGGTGCACACCCGGGACACCAACCGCTTCAAATTGACCGAGATGATGGTGGGCAAGCCCATCAGCCTGGACGTGGCCCATGTGCCCATGCCCCCGGGACGCACCCTGCTGCGGGTGAAGAACCTGTCCGCCAGGGACGAGGGCGGCAGGCAGCTGCTTTCTGACATCCATTTTGACCTGAAGGCCGGCGAAATCCTGGGGGTGGCCGGTGTGGCCGGCTCCGGGCAGAAGGCACTGTGCGAAATCATCGCAGGGATTGAAAAGCCTGACGGCGGCGAGGTGTACCTCGGGGACACCCGCATCGACGGCATGAGCCCGCTGGAGATCATCAAGCAGGGGGTGTCCATGGCCTTCATCCCGGAGGACCGCCTGGGCATGGGCCT
>DAITOE010000207.1:0-3000 GCA_036834245.1 Clostridia bacterium
GCTGCTGCCAGGCCGCTTTCATGGGCTGGCCGCTGCCGATGTACCAGATTTCTTCGGCTGCCATGTCGGTGTGTATGTCCACCCGGCGCTCCCGGGCCGGACGGTCCACCAGGGGGAAGCCCTGGGCCCGGATGGCAGCCAGCAGGGGGCGGGCCCGGGTTTTAAAGCCCAGCAGGCGGGCATAGGGGGGCAGGCTGTGCTCCAGGGTGATGCCCAGGAGGGCCTGGCTGAGGGCCCGGCTGATGCGGGCCTTGGGGTAGCGCCGGGTTCGTGCCTGGCTGATAAGGTCTGCCCGGCTGACGGCTTCCCGGCTGGCGGCTCGGATGCGCTGCTCCAGGCCTTCAGAGATTTCTGGCACGGCCCGCAGCTCCTCATCCGACATGGCGCGCAGCTTCATCAGCAGGGCCTTGTCCAAGGCCTCCGGGGGATGGATGGCGGCAGCATTTATCAGCTGCAGGCTGGCGGACGGGCAGGCCTCCTGAAGCCCGACCTGGCGGCCTTCCAGGATCAGCCGCCGCACGGCGCTGGCGGAGGCGCGGGGCCCGGCTTCCGGGCTGTGGTAGTCCGTCTGCCGCAGGACGGGCAGCGGCTGGATATCGCTGCCCAGGGCAAGGTGCGCCAGGAGGTAGGCAACGCCCAGGATGAAATTGGGGGCAGCCAGCAGGCCTTGATTCACCCCGGGCAAACAGGCGGCCAGGGCTTTGCCCCGGGCTGCTGCAAAGGAATGGCCTTGGGCAAGGGCGGCTTTCAGCTGCCGGGTGAAGGCGGCTGTGGGCTGGTGCAGCAGGCGGGCGGTTTGAAGCAGGGGTGCGAGGTCATCGGTCTCGCAGCCGAAGCTCTGGTGGGTGACCACCCCCAGCTGGTGCAGGATGCCCACGCCCCCCATGGCAAAGCGGTTGGCCTGGGCGCAGGAGAAGCTGACGGGCATCCCCAGGACCAGGTCAAAGCCGTTGTAAAGGGCCATCCGCGCCCGGGTCATGGTGTCAAACATCATGGCCTCCCCCCGCTGGGAGAAGGCGCTGCCCAGAACGCAGACCATGAAATCGGCCTGGCTTTTCTGCCGTGCCTCTTTCAACTGGTACAAATGCCCCCGGTGAAAGGGGTCATACTCCGCGACGATGCCACAAACGATCATATGTCCTCCACTGATCCCCTTGATTATACCATGTTTTTCACCGCTTACAAAGTTGACAAGGCCCCATGCGAAATCTATAATGTGGGCAAGTCTGAAAAGGAGGTGGCCTTTCATGGATGACGGCGTTAGGAGCCAGGCAAACGAAGGCGTTCCGCGATCGCGACGCATCCAGGATGCGCTGCTTTCGTAAATAGCCTTCACCTGTCAACTACCACGTCGCCAGCACTTGCTAAGCCTGCAAGGTGCTTTTTTGCGCGAAGGGATCAGAGATGACTGGAGGTGAATCCCATGGACTGGGAACAGATTGAAGAAAAACTATACCAGCTGATGGCTGAAAGCCGCCACGGCCAGCTGCGTGGCGCCCTGATGATGTTAAACCCGGTGGACATCGCAGGCTTCATGAAAAAGCTGGACAAGGAAAAGCTGCTGATGCTTTTCCGCATCCTGCCCAAGGACGTCTCGGCGGATGTGTTCAGCTATATGGATGCCGACCAGCGGGAAACCCTGGTGGAAAGCATTGCGGACGCAGAAATCTCCGCCCTGATTGATGAGATGTTCGTGGACGACGCGGTGGACTTCCTGGAGGAGCTGCCGGCCAACGCCGTCAAACGGGTGCTGCAGAACACCGACCCAAAAACCCGGGCCATCATCAACCAGTTTTTGAAGTACCCGGAAAACTCCGCCGGCAGCCTGATGACCATCGAATACTGCGAGGTCAGCCAGGACATGAACGTTAGGGATGCCCTGAAGAGCATCAAGGAAACGGGGGTGGACAAGGAGACGGTCTACACCCTGTATATGCTGGATGCCCAGCGGCGCCTGGTGGGCACCGTGCCCTTGCACAAGGCCCTGGTGGTGCCGGAGGAAACCGCGCTGGTGAAGCTGATGGACCCGGGCATCATCTCGGTGAACACCCTGGACGACCAGGAAATCGTGGCGGACACCGTGCGCAAATACCACATGCTGTCCATCCCGGTGCTGGATGGCGAGGGCCGCCTGGTGGGCATCATCACCAGTGACGACATCATGGACGTCATTGAGGAGGAGAACACCGAGGACTTTGAGAAGATGTCCGGTCTGGCCCCTGCGGAGCAGCCCTATTTCAAAACCAAACTGACCACCCTGGCGGGCAACCGCCTGCCCTGGCTGATGATTTTGATGTTCACCTCCATCATCTCCGGGGCCATTATCAGCAAGTTTGAAAGCGTGCTGGCGGTGAACATCCTGCTGTCGGCCTCCATCCCCATGCTGATGGACACGGGGGGCAACTGCGGCCAGCAGGCCTCCACCCTGATGGTGCGCGGCCTGGCCCTGGGGGAGGTGCAGTTCAAGGATTTGTTCCGGGTGTTGTGGACGGAGTTCCGGGTGGGGATGCTCATTGGCGTGGTGCTGTCTGCCGTCACCTTTTTGCGGCTGCTGTTCCTCAACAGCGCGCCGGTCATCACCTCCGCCGTGATCTCCGTCAGCCTGTTTTGCACGGTGGTGATCGCCAAGTCCATCGGCTGCGTGCTGCCCCTGCTGGCCCAGCGGGTGAAGCTGGACCCGGCCCTGGCCGCATCCCCCTTGATCACCACCCTGGTGGACGCCGCCAGCCTGTTCATCTTCTTCACCATCGCCTCCCATTATATTGCCCAGATTGCAGCTTGAACCTAACAGTACAAATAAAAGCCTGTCACGTTGAGGCGACAGGCTTTTTAAGTAGCGACAAAGTGTCTGCGGACACTTTGTCGCTTAGGAGGAACGGGCGTTTTCACCTGGTCGCTACGCTCCCGGTCGGCGAAAACGCGCGGAAAGCATTGCTACGCAACGCGCCCCGCCCGTCGTCAGGCCGCATTCCGCTTCTTTTCTGATGGGCGAAGCCCATC
>DAITOE010000208.1:0-2994 GCA_036834245.1 Clostridia bacterium
ATGAAGCCAGCCAGCAGCGCCTGCCCCTGCCCGCCATCGCCATCGGCAGCCCCGTGTCCAGGCTTCAGGACCTGCCCCAGGCCCTGGCCTCCGCCCAGGCGGTGCTCCGTTCCATGGCCGGGCAGCCGCCCCGCATCGCCGGGTCCCTGGACATCGACCTCTCCGCCACCTGGGACCTGGCGGAAGGCAGCATGCTGCCCCTGTATGAACGGCTGCTGTACGCCCCGGCGGCAGAGGGCGCCAGGCTGGTGGAGGATTATTATGGCAGCATGGGGGATTACGCCGCCCAGTCCCTGCTGGTACAGAACTTCCTGCTGATGGATGTGCTGCTGGCGGCCACCCGGGTCATCCGGCAATGCGGCGGCGAGCCCTCCCGGGTGCTGCCGCCCCGGCTGATCCAGCAATCCGAGCTCTTAAAGCTGTCCTCACATGCCGGGAAGGCCCTGGCAGCCGCTCAGGAGATCATCCAGGCGGCTCTGTCGTACCGGGACGCCCATGCGGTGTCCCGCTACGGGGAGATTCTGCGCAAAGCCTGTGCCTACATCGATGCGCATTTCCACAACCCGGGGATGACCCTCCAGGACGTGGCCGGTCACGTGGCCCTGTCCAACAACCATTTTTCCACCGTGTTCTCCCAGGAGATGGGGCAGACCTTCACCGAATACTTAACCCGGGTGCGCATGGAGCGGGCCAAGCAGCTGCTGGGGTCAACAGCAGACCGCTCCGCCCAGATTTCCCTGGCGGTGGGCTACAACGACCCCCACTATTTCAGCTACCTCTTTAAAAAACAGGTGGGCATGTCCCCCCGGGACTTCAGGCGCAGCCTGGGCCAAGGAACGGGCTGAGGTGGATTTGAGATTGCCCTGCCTCAAGGCCAGGCCATCTTCCGAAAATATTCAACTTTTTTCCAATCACAGCCCATGGATGTTTGTCCCGCTATTGGCTACACTCAGCGCAAAGGCATGGGTAAAATGCCAAAAAACGGAGGGAAAACACATGAAGAAACTACTCACACTGGCTGTTGCACTCATGATGGTGCTGGGCATTGCCGCAAGCGCAGGTGCAGTCACCATCGGCTTCTCCCAGATCGGGCAGGAGTCCGACTGGCGCACCGCCAACACCGACAGCGTCAAGGCTGCCATCGCCGAAGCCGGCTGGGACCTGGTCTATGACGACGCCCAGCAAAAGCAGGAAAACCAGGTGAAGGCCCTGCGCAACTTCATCTCCCAAGGCGTGGACTACATCCTCTTCACCGGCGTGGTTTCCACCGGCTGGGACGAGGTCTTGAAGGAAGTCAACGAGGCCGAAATCCCCCTGATCCTGCTGGACCGCATGCCCGAGCAGAGCACCCTGGACAACATCGACTACGCCGCTGCCTTTGGCGGGGACTTCGTTGAAGAAGGCCGCCGGATGGCGTACTGGACTGCCAACTACGTGGAGAAGCTGGGCAAATCCGGCGAGGAGCTCAACGTGGTCATCCTGGAAGGCACCACCGGCGCTGACGCCGCCACCGGCCGCCAGGAAGGCATCATGGAAGTGCTGGCCAACTATCCCAACCTGAAGGTCATCGCCTCCCAGACCGGCAACTTCACCCGTGCGGAAGGCCAGGCCGTGATGGAGTCCTTCCTGAAGGCCCATGACAAGATTGACATCCTGCTGGCCCACAACGACGACATGGCCTTGGGCGCCATCGAGTCCATCAAGGCCGCTGGAAAAGACCCCGGTGAAGACATCATCATCGTGGGCTGCGACGCCCCCAAGACGGCTTTTGACGCCATCATCGCCGGGGACATGAACGCCACCATCGAGTGCACCCCCCTCTACGGCCCCTTCGTGGTGGCTGCCCTGCAGCGCCTTATCGACGGCGAGCCCATGGACAAGACCCTAATCCATCCGGAAGAAGGCGCCTTTGACGCCGAGGGCGGCATCGTCTACTCCGCTGACGGCCGGCTGTCTGACAAGGCTGCCGACAAGATCGGCGAGCGCCTCTACTGATTCCCTGACCTGATGTAACCCAACAAGGACGGATGAGGGCCTGCCCCTCATCCGTCCCTGAACCATGTTGATAGAAAGGGTGATCCCTTGCAGGACATCATTCTGGAAATGAAGGGCATGGAAATCACCTTCCCCGGGGTCAAGGCCCTGGACAAGGTGGATTTCAGCCTGCGCAAAGGAGAGGTCCATGCCCTGCTGGGGGAAAACGGCGCCGGCAAGTCCACCCTCATCAAGGTGCTGACCGGGGTGCACCGCATGGACGCGGGCACCATGCTGCTGGAAGGCAAGCCCATCAGGCCTGCCAACACCCTGGAGGCCCAGCGCCTGGGCATTTCCACGGTGTACCAGGAGGTCAACCTCTGCCCCAACCTGACGGTGGCAGAGAACATCTTCATTGGCCGCCAGCCCATGCGGCGCGGGCAGATTGACTGGAAAACCATCAACCGCAGGGCCCACGAGTTGATGCTGAAGATGGGCATGGACATCGACGTCACCCTGCCCCTGGCCACCTATTCCATTGCCATCCAGCAGATGGCCTCCATCGCTCGGGCAGTGGACATCAACGCCAAAATCCTGATTTTGGACGAGCCCACCTCCTCCCTGGACGAAAACGAGGTCAAAAACCTCTTTGCCGTGATGCGGGAGCTGAAGGCCCAGGGCCTGGGCATCATCTTCATCACCCATTTTCTGGACCAGGTCTACGAAATCAGCGACCGGCTCACCGTGCTGCGCAACGGCCGGCTGGTGGGGGAATACCTGGCCCGGGACATCTCAAAGCTGGAATTGGTCACCAGCATGATCGGCAAGGACATCAACGAAATCTACAACCTGCAAAAGGCTACCCAAAAGGAGGGGGCTCCGGTGGTGCTCAAGGCGGAGGGCATTGGCATCAGCGGCAAGGTGGAAGATATCTCCCTGCATGTCAAGCAGGGGGAACTGGTGGGCTTTGCAGGGCTGCTGGGCAGCGGCCGCACCGAGACCGCCGAGATGCTCTTTGGC
>DAITOE010000209.1:0-2984 GCA_036834245.1 Clostridia bacterium
GTGTCATTGATGCAGCCACCCCCGAAGGACAGGCTGTCCAGCACCTTCTTCTGATGGGCTTTTTCCCTGCTGAACAGATACAGGGCCAGGGGCTTTTCAAAGGATGTGACCACCTGGATTGCTTCATCCAGATTGCGCACGGCCAGCACCGGCAGGATGGGACCAAAGATCTCCTCCTGCATCAGGGGGCTGTCCAGATGGTTCAGCTCCACAATGGCGGGGTCCATCCTCAGGCCCTGGATGCCCCCGCCCCAGACCTTGTGTTCGTTAGCAAGCAAGGCATGCAGGCGGGCTGCGTGTTTTTCCGATACAATATGGGCCAGCAGGTCCCCATCGCCTGTCATTGCCTTGATTTCCTGCTTCAACAAGGAAACCAGCCGCTCTTTCACGCTGTCCTGCACCAGCAGGTAGTCGGGGGCCACACAGGTTTGCCCGGCGTTTAGCAGCTTGCCAAAGGCAATGCGCCGCGCAGCCAGGCCCAGGTCCGCTGTTTCGTCTACAATCACCGGGGATTTGCCGCCCAGTTCCAGGGTGACAGGCGTCAGGTGGTCGGCTGCCGCGCGCATCACCACCTTGCCACCTGGACGGATCCGGTAAAGAAGATGTAATCAAACCGCTGGGCCAGCAGCGCCGTGTTTTCCGCCCTGCCCCCTTGCACCACCGCCACATGGCCGGCTGGAAACACCGACTGAAGGATGTCCGTGATGATGGCGGCTGTGTGCCTCGCATCCGCAGAGGGCTTGATGACAGCACAGTTACCGGCAGCAATGGCGCCAATCAGGGGCACCAGGGTTAGTTGAAACGGATAGTTCCAGGGGGACATGATGAGGGTGACGCCATAAGGCTCCGGCGATAGGAAGGATTTCCCTGGAAACTGCCCCAGGCCCGTCCTGACCCTTGTAGGTTTTGCGTAGGAAGGCAGGTGCCTGATCATATGCCGCAGCTCATGCAGCACGATACCCGTCTCCGTCAGATAGGCCTCCCCGGGGGACTTGTGCAGGTCTTTGTACAGGGCCTCATGGATGTCCTCTTCCTTGTCCCTGATGCATGTCTGCAGCTGGCGCAGCAGGTTGAGGCGGCTGTCCAGCGGCCTGGTGGCACCGGTAGCAAAATATGCGCGCTGGTTTTCCACCATGTTTACAATAGCAGCTTCGGATGTGGGCATGGGCACTCCTCCTTCGGGGCATCTGCGGGATGATGCAATTATAGCCCACCAGACAATCTTTGTCTTGCATCCCGCCAGATCCATCCCCACACAATGTTTGCCAAACCCTTGCGTTCATGTATAATGTGTGGAGCAAACGATTTGTTTGATGGAGGTCTTTGAATGGGCATTTTGGCGCAAGTGGCACAGCCTGGAAACGTTAGCAAGTCAGACATCGCGCTGGGCACCTGGTGGTCGGATCAGTTTTCCCGCATCACCACCATTGACGTGCTCACCGTGCTGGTGTTCGCACTGATCAGCAGCATCGTCATTTCCCTGGTATACCGTAAAACTTACCGCGGGGTGCTGTACAACCCCACCTTTTCCACCACCCTGATTCTGCTGACACTGGTCACCTCCCCTGTCGTCATGGCCATCGGTTCCAACGTGGCCCTGTCCATGGGCATGGTGGGCGCCCTGTCCATCGTCCGTTTCAGAACGGCTGTGAAAGACCCCATCGACACCGCCTACATGTTCTGGTCCATCACCATGGGCATTTTGATCGGTTCAAAACTGTATATTATTTCCGTGATTGTGGTGGCCTGCATCACTGCCATGATGATTGGCCTGTCCTTTGTGCGGATGCGCACCAATGAGAACTACCTGATGGTGCTGCATTACGACCCCGCTGCCGAGCAGGAGATTGACGCCGAATTGCACCGGGGCGTCAAGAACTACCGCATCCGCAGCAAGACCATCACCCGTTCCGGCGCTGAAATGACCGTTGACATGCGGCTCAACCAGCGGGTGGACATCGTCAGCCACATGCTGGACATCCCCGGCGTCTATGACGCCACCCTGGTGGCTGTTCAGAACGAAACCGCAGTCTGACCGTCATGCCGCCCGCTGTCCGCCACGAGCTGAAGTATTACATCAGTACCGCGCAGTACCAGGTGCTGTCGCGGATGCTGCGTGCGCTCCTGGACCGTGACAAGCACGCGGATGAAAACGGCGAATACCACATCCGCTCCTTGTATTTTGACAGCATCTTTGATGAAGCGCTGCATGAAAAAGTAGCCGGCACCCAGAACCGCAACAAATACCGCATCCGCATCTATAACTGCTCAGACAGTTTTATCAGGATGGAATGCAAAAGCAAATACGGCAACTATATCGCAAAGCGCCAGGCAGTCATCAGCAGGGACCTGTGCGAGCAGTTGAAAACCGGCGACCCCTCCGGCCTTGAAAACACCTCCTCCGGCCTGCTGCGGGAAGTGTTCCGTGAAATGCGCCTGAACCTGCTGCGGCCGGTGGTGATTGTGGACTATGTCCGGGAAGCCTACCTCCACCCGGTGGAGGATGTGCGGATCACCTTTGACAAACAACTGCGCACCGGCCTGTTCTCCTTTGACCTGTTCAATCCGAACCTGCCCACTGTTCCCCCCTTGCAGGCAGACCAGGTGATTCTTGAAGTCAAGTTCAACAACCACCTGCCCGCCTACCTCAAGGAAGTGCTCAGCCTGGCTGCGGGCTGGTCCCAGCGCAGCGCCATTTCCAAATACACCCTCTGCCGGCAGTTTGAAGGCAAGGAATTTTAATCACAACAACCGCGAAAAGGACCTTGATCGGTAGGGAGGACTTCCTTGACAGAACCCAGCCATTCTTTAACATGCCAGATTGACAGCCTGGGCTACAAGGGCGAGGGCATTTGCAGGCTGGATGGCCGGGTGGTGTTCGTGCCCCATGCCCTGCCCGGAGAACAGGTTGAGATCAGAATCAACAGGTTTCGCAAAAAACTGGCTTTTGCGGACCTGATGCAGGTGATTACGCCGTCAATGCA
>DAITOE010000210.1:0-2935 GCA_036834245.1 Clostridia bacterium
CCCAGATGGGCTTGCCCTATCAGGTCTTTTCGCCTGAGGTGGACGAACACCTGACCGGTTCCCCGGCAGAGGTTGTAATGGCGCTGGCCCGGCGCAAGGCGCTGGCGGCAGCCGGCTTCCATCCCGGCGCAGCCGTGCTGGCTGCAGACACCCTGGTGCACATCCAGGGGGAATTGCTGGGGAAGCCGGAGGATTGTAACGACGCAGCCCGGATGCTGCGGCTCCTCAGCGGCAGCTGGCACGAGGTGGTGACAGGGGTTTGCCTGGTGGTGGACGGCGTGGTGGAAACGGCCCATGCCGCAACCCGGGTGCTGTTCACAGCCCTGACGGAGGACGAAATCCGTTTCTACTGCGAAAGCGGGGAACCCATGGGCAAAGCAGGAGCCTACGCCATCCAGGGTCTGGGCGGCATGTTCATCAGCGAGATTCACGGCAGCTATACCAATGTGGTCGGCCTTCCCACAGCCCTGGTGCGCCAGATGCTCAAAAAGGCAAATATTCTCTAAGACAGGAATGAATCGTACATGGCTATCATCGCGCCTGATATCGGCATTGATCTGGGGACATCGAACACGCTGGTGCATGTTCGCAGACGGGGCATCCAGATCAATGAGCCCACCCTGCTTGTGGTATCAGGCACGGAAAAACGCACCATCAAGGCCATCGGGCAGGACGCCCTGGCGCTGGTGGGCCGCACCTCCGTGGGGGATATTGCGGTGCGCCCCCTCCAGGATGGCACCGTCAAGGATTTCGACCTGGCAGAAGCCGTGCTGCGCTATTTTATCCGCAAGTCCATCGGTGTGTCCCACCTGGTGAAGCCCCGGATGTTCATCACGGTGCCCAGCCGGATTTCCCCGGTGGAGCGCCGGGTCATCAAGGAAGCGGCCATCAGCGCCGGCGGCCGGAAAAACGCCATCTACCTGATTGACAAGCCTTTTGCCTCGGCCTTTGGCTCCGGCCTCCCGGTATCTTCCCCAGTGGGCAGCATGGTGGTGGACATCGGCGGCGGCACCACCGAGGTGGCGGTCATCGCCTTAAACGGCATCGTGCTGTCACGGTCCATCCCGGCGGGCGGCATCAACATGGACTCGGTGATTGTGGAGTTCATCAAGCACGACCACAACATGCTCATCGGGGACCGGATGGCGGAGGACATCAAGATCGACTGGGGCTCCGCCCTGCCATCTGCCGACGACCGCAAGGTGGTGGTGCGGGGACGGGACCTGATTACCGGGCTGCCACAAACGGCAGAAATCTCCTCCAGCCGCTTTTACCAGGCCCTCCAGGGCCCCTGCCTGAAGATCCTGGAAACCATCCGTGAAACCCTGGACAAAACCCCGCCGGAACTGTGCGGAGACATTTTCCGAAAAGGCATCTACCTGGTGGGCGGCGGTGCCCAGCTCTACGGGCTGGACCGCTTCTTAGCCTCAGAGCTGGGCCTGCCGGTCACCCTGGCCCGGGACCCGATGCTCACTGCCGTCAACGGGGTGGGCACCATGACAGAGCGCCCGGAAACCTTAAGCAAGCTGATTCGTTCCAACTTTATTCGGGAAGACAATGCCTAAACAGAGAAAGCCTGAGAAAGAGCGCAGAAAGCGCAACCCGCGTCCGCAGCAAACCAACGTGGAGCGCCAGCGCGGCATCAGCCGCCTGCTGGGTTTTCTGGCTGCCTTTTTGCTGCTCATGGTCATTGTTGTGATGATTTTGTCCCAGCTCTTTGACACCCCCATGCTCCAGGTGCCCAGGCGGATGGTGGCCGGGGTGGTGACCCCGGTTCAAAATGCCTTTGCCGGGGGGACGGACTTTGTGGTGGATTACTTGCGCAAGCTCAAACTGCGCAGCAACTTTGAGTATGAGTACAACCTCTTAAAAGAGCGGGTGGATGAGCTGACGGACCAGGCCATGCTGGCCAATGCCCTGCAGCAGCAGCTGCAGGCCTATGAGGACCTCAACGACGAGGTGATGCGCAACCCGGGCCTCAACGGCATCAAGGCCAACATCATCGGCCGGGACACCACCAATTATTCCTATGTCCTCACCCTGGACGTGGGCAGTTCCTCTGGCGTCCAGGACAACATGGCCGTGGTGGTGCCCGGGGCCCTGGTAGGCATCACCTATGACACCATGTCCAACAGCACCAAGGTGCGCGGCATCATCGACACCCGCTGCTCCGTGGCGGCCCTCATCGAATCCAACCGGGACCCGGGCACAGTGTCCGGCACCCTGGCCATTGACGGCACCAAGAACTGCCGCATGTACTATCTATCCTACACCACCCTGCCCCGTCCGGGAGATATGGTGGTGACCAGCGGCATGAACACCGGGCTGCCCAAGGGCATCCCCATCGGCAGGGTGCGGGAAAGCACCCGGGGCATGGAGGACTCCAAGCAGTACATCGTGCTGGAGCCCCTGGCAGACTTTGACCACATGGAATACGTCATCGTCTACCGCTACCAGAAGACCCTGACCCAGGCGGAGCGCATCATGCCGCCGGAGCAATCCTTTGTGCCCCTGCCCTCCATCCGTCCGGTGCCCACCTTCATCGGCCAGGCAGAGCCCATGGAGGACCCGGACGCCTCCCCCAGCGCCGAGGTCACCGAGACGCCGGCCCCTTCTGTAAGCCCCAGCCCCACCACCAGCCCGGACCCTGAGGATCCTGACTATGAATCCCCTGAACCGGGGGAGGAGGACGAAGGCCCGTCCTATAACGCGCCGGTGGTTATCGATGCCACCCCCACGGTGGAGCCATCCCCCGAGCCCATCACCCCCAGCCCCACACCGACTTTTTCACCGGAGGACATGACGGTGGAGGAGGATGGCTGATGCAGGCAATCTGGCGCAGCGGCAGCAGCATCACCCGGGCAGCCCTCAAGTTTTTCAAGGTGCTGTTCCTGGTGTTCCTGGAGCCCCTGTGCCGGTTTCTGGGGGCATCTGA
>DAITOE010000211.1:0-2932 GCA_036834245.1 Clostridia bacterium
CAGATGGACGGCGCGATCCTGCTGGTGTCCGCCCCCGACGGCCCCATGCCCCAGACCCGTGAGCATATCCTTTTGGCCCGCCAGGTGGGCGTGCCCTCCATCGTGGTGTTCATGAACAAGACGGACCTGATGGATGATGAGGAGCTTCTGGAGCTGGTGGAGATGGAAGTGCGCGACCTGCTCAACGCCTACAGCTTCCCGGGTGACGACACCCCCATCATCAAGGGGAGCGCGCTGAAGGCCCTTGATTACATGGTCAAGGACGGATCTGATCCAAAGAACGCGCCTGAGACCAAGTGCATTCTGGAGCTGATGGAAGCGGTGGATACCTTTATCCCCACGCCCGCGCGCGCGGTGGATCGCCCCTTCCTGATGCCTGTGGAAGACGTGTTCTCCATCACAGGCCGCGGCACCGTGGCCACCGGCCGTGTTGAGCGTGGCGAAGTGAAGGTGTCTGACAACGTGGAGATCGTGGGCCTGGCAGAGAAGCCGCGCACCGTGGTTGTGACCGGTGTAGAGATGTTCCACAAGCTGCTGGACAAGGCGGAGGCGGGGGACAACATCGGCGCCCTGCTGCGCGGCGTGCAGCGCACGGACATCGAGCGGGGCCAGGTGCTGGCCAAGCCCGGCTCCATCAAGCCGCACACGCACTTCTACAGCGAGGTGTACGTGCTGACCAAGGAAGAGGGCGGCCGTCATACGCCGTTCTTCAACGGGTACCGCCCGCAGTTTTATTTCCGGACCACGGACGTGACCGGCTCCATCAAGATGCCCGAGGGCGTTGAGATGGTGATGCCCGGTGACAACGTGCAGATGGAAGTGGAGCTGATCACGCCCATCGCGATTGAGCAGGGGCTTCGTTTCGCCATCCGCGAGGGCGGCCATACGGTGGGCTCCGGCGCAGTGGCGAGAGTGGTGGAATAAGAAACACCACAGCCCTTTTGACACAAAGAGAGGTGTAAGCAATGGCAGTTAAGGAAGCGCGCGCCAACATCGTGCTTGCCTGCAACGAGTGCAAGCAGCGCAACTACAACACCAAGAAAAACAAGAAGAACAACCCCGAGCGCATTGAGCTGAGCAAGTATTGCAGGTTCTGCAAGAAACACACGGCTCACCGCGAGACGAGGTAAGGGGCATGGCAGAAGGAAAGAACGTCCGCACCACAAATAAGGGCGCAAAGCCCAATTTGGCAGTGCGCGCGGCGAATTTCATCAAAAAGCTGCCTGCGCGCATGGTGCAGCCCTTTAAAAATACCTGGCGGGAGTTGAAGAAAGCCACCTGGCCCACGCGCAAGGACCTGCTTAACTACACCATGATCGTGCTGGCCTTCATGGCCTTCATGGGTGTGGTGATCGGTCTTTTGGACATGGGCTCATCCGCCCTGGTGGCCATGCTTGCCAGCTGGGCGGGTTAAGACAGGAGACTGAAGGATAATGCCGCAACAGGAAGCAAACCAAGCCGCCACTGCCCAGTGGTATGTGGTGCATACTTACTCCGGCTACGAAAACAAGGTGAAGGACAACCTTGAAAAAGCGGCGGAGAACAACCGCATGCAGCACCTGATCCAGGAAGTGCAGGTGCCCACAGAGGAAGTGGCCGAAATCAAAAACGGCAAGCGCGTCATCACCCAGCACAAGACCTTTCCGGGCTATGTGCTGGTGAAGATGATCATCACCAGCGAATCCTGGTATGTGGTGCGCAACACCCGGGGCGTCACGGGCTTTGTGGGTCCGGAGAGCAAACCGGTTCCGCTCACGGAGGCTGAGGTTGAAGTCATGATGAGCAGCCAGCCCCAGGCAGAGGCCACCAAACTGGTGGTGGGCGAGGAGGTTCGCATCCTCTCCGGCCCGCTTGAGAACTTCACCGGCGTTGTGGAAGCGGTGGATGTGGCGCGCGGCAAGCTGCAGGTTAAAGTCAAGATGTTCCTGGGCCGGGAAATGCAGGTGGAGATCGAACTCGACCAGGCCGAGAAAGCCTGAGCGGTTCTGCGCCCAGGGTTTCGTGGGAGGCGCTGTTTCGCGCCGCCTGACCACATTATGTAAAAAGGAGCCAAGACGACGATGGCAAAGAAAGTAATGGCGCTGATTAAACTCCAGGTGCCCGCCGCCAAAGCGACCCCCGCGCCCCCGATTGGGCCGGCGCTGGGCCAGCATGGCGTGAACATCCCCGGGTTCTGCAAGGAGTTTAACGATCGCACCGCCAAGCAGGCGGGGCTGATCATCCCGGTGGTTATCACCGTTTATGCGGACCGTTCCTTCACCTTTATCACCAAAACGCCCCCAGCCTCCATCCTGATTAAAAAGGCGCTGGGCATTGAAAAGGGCAGCGACAGCCCCAATAAGAACAAAATCGCCACCCTCACCCAGGATCAGGTGCGCGAAATCGCCACCACCAAGCTGCCGGATCTGAACGCAGCGGATCTTGAAGGGGCGATGAACATGGTCAAGGGCACAGCCCGCAGCATGGGCGTCACGGTCGAGGAATAAGGAGATTGTGGGAGGACTTTGCGCCGCTATCACCACAAGGAGGTACTGAAAATGAAACATGGTAAGAAATACCTGGAATCCAAAAAGCTCATCGATGAGAGCAAGCTCTACGACCCGGCCGAGGCCATCAGCCTGGTGAAACAGACCGGGAAGGCCAAGTTTGATGAGACGGTGGAGCTGTCCATCCGCCTGGGCGTTGACCCACGGCATGCCGAGCAACAGGTGCGGGGCGCGGTTGTGCTGCCCCATGGCACCGGGCGCACCGTCCGGGTGCTGGTGTTCGCCAAGGGCGAAAAAGCGGAAGAAGCCCGGGCCGCTGGCGCTGATTATGTGGGCGATGATGATCTGGTGGACAAGATTAAAAGCCAGAACTGGTTTGAGTTTGACGTCTGCGTCGCCACCCCTGACATGATGGGCGTGGTGGGGAAAATCGGCCGCATCCTGGG
>DAITOE010000212.1:0-2931 GCA_036834245.1 Clostridia bacterium
TACACCCGGGCCACCACCCAGGCGGTGCGCGCCTTCCAGCAGGAGCATAAAATCAAGGTGACCGGCAAGGTGGATTCCTTCACCCTGCTGGCCATCAGGACCGCCGCCGGCGCCAGTGCCACCACCCCGCCCCAGCAGCAGCCCCCCGCCACCCAGGAGCCCCTCACCCAGGACAATGTGGTGATCATCCGGGACGGCACCACGGGCCTGGCGGTGACCCGGCTGCAGCAGCGGCTGGTGGAACTGAAATACTACCAGATCAGCCCCGACGGCATCTACAACAGCGATGACGTGGCGGCGGTGAAGCACTTCCAGCGGGTGAACAACCTGCCGGTGACCGGCATCGCCGACCTGGCCACCCAGCAAACCCTGTACACCGCCTATGCCATCAGCGCAGACGACCAGGTGGCGCTGCCCCAGCTGCCCGGCACCACGGGGCTGATGAAAATCGGCTCCTATGGCGCCGAGGTGTCGGCCCTCCAGTCCCGCCTCATCACCCTGAACTTCCTAAGCGGCAGCATCGACGGCAAATACGGCACCCAGACCGCCACCGCCGTCACCCGCTTCCAGCGAGCCAACAGCCTGAAGGCGGACGGCATCGCCGGCCCCCAGACCATCAACACCCTCTACAGCGCCACCGCCGTTGGCAATGCGCCTGCCCAGCCCACCACCCCGCCCCAGTCGGCCGAGGAGGAGATCACCCAGATCCTCAAGGTGGGCAGCAAGGGAGCGGAAGTCATCGCCGTGCAGCGCCGGCTGATTGACCTGCAGTACTTAACCGGCAACGCCGACGGCATCTACGGCCCTGCCACCGCCCTGGCGGTGAAGGAATTCCAGAGCAAAAACCGGCTCAGCGCCGATGGCATCGCGGGCAAGGACACCATCACGAAATTGAACTCCGTCACGGCGGTTGCCAACAGTTCCTCCGTGATTCCTCCTGCCCCCACGCCGCCGCCGGCCCCCGTCCGGCCCACCTTCACTGCCCCCCGGGCCAGCGAGGTGCGCTATGCCAACTGGTATACGGACATCAGGCCCATCGCCCAGCGCCTCCGGGACGTGGTCATCTATGACTTCATGTCCGGCAAGCACTACAATTTCCGCATCTACAGCCTGGGCAAGCATGCCGACGGCACCACCGTCACCAAGGCGGATACGGACATCATGAACTCCGTCCTGGGCGAACGGAACTGGACGCCCCGGCCGGTGTGGGTCATCTTCAGCGACGGCCGCGTCTTCATGGCCTCCACCCACAGCCATGGGCATCAAAACGACTACATCAGCGACAACGGGCTCCAGGGCCACCTGTGCATCCACTTCCCCCGGGAAATGGCAGAAGCCGCCCTCACCGGCCCCTACGCTGTCTCCCATCAAAACGCCATCCTGGCAGGCTGGGACCTGACCCAGAACATGGCCCGCTGATGAACCTGATTCAGAACCAGCCTGTATCCATTGCCGTGGATGGCCCCGTGGGCGCCGGCAAATCCACCCTGTGCGATGCCCTGGCCAAGCGCCTGAACATCCTGCACCTGGACACCGGGGCCATGTACCGGGCCATTGGCCTGCACGCCCTGATGGCCGGCATCTCCCAGGATGATGAGGCCGCCCTGGCCGCCATGCTGGAACGGGACGAAGCCCGCATCCGCGTTGATTTTCAAAACGGCGCCCAGGTGACCTACCTAAACGGCGTGGACGTCACCAACCGCCTCCGGGAGGAAGCGGTGGGCAAGGCCGCCTCCGCCGTCTCCCGCTTTGCGGCGGTGCGCCGCTACCTGGTGCGCCTTCAGCAGCAGGTTGCCAGGGAGCGCAGCCTGATTATCGACGGGCGGGACATCGGCACCGTGGTGCTGCCGGATGCCAAAATCAAAATCTACCTGACTGCCAGCGCCGAGGAGCGGGCCATGCGCCGCTACCGGCAGCTGGTGAACGCAGGCAAGGAAGCGGACTACGAGCAAGTCCTTGCCGACCTGAAAGCCCGGGACCACCAGGACCAGAACCGGGCGGTGGACCCCCTGCGCCCGGCGGAAGACGCCGTCATCCTGGATTCCACCGGGATGAGCTTTGAAGAAAACCTGGAGCGCATGGTGGACATTGTGAATGAGGCCTATGGCAAACACTGAGAAACGCGGCCCCACCCTGTTCTACCGCTTTGCCCGGGTGCTGGTGATCATCTTCACCGCCCTCTTTTACCCTACCCGGCTCATCAACGGGGAGCATGCAGACATTGCTGAGCCCTTCATCCTCATTTGCAACCACCAGAGCATGATGGACCCGGTGATGCTGGCAGCCAAGCTGCGGCAGCACGAAATCCATTTCATCGGCAAGCGGGAGCTGACAAAATTCAAGCCCCTGAAATGGGTGGTGGAACGCCTTCACATGGTGGCGGTTTCGAGGAAGGCCAGCGACCTGGCCGCCATGCGGGCCGCCACTGCAGTGGTGCGGGAAGGCCATGTGCTGGGCATTTTCCCGGAGGGCACCCGCTGCCATGGCGTGCCCATGGCCACCATTGAATCCGGCACCAGCATGATCGCCCTGCGCACCCGGGTGCCCCTGTTGCCCGTCTACATCACCCCCCGGCCCCGGTTTTTCCGGCGCCACCTGATGGTGGTGGGGCCGCCCATCCCCTATGAGGACCTGGCGGGCGAAACCCTGGACAAAAGCGTCAGCGACGCGCTGAACCGCCGCATTCAGGAAACCTACCTGGAATTCGCAAATAAATACAATAAAAAAACATCTGCTGCATGACAATGTTTTTTACATTGTGTAGAATAGAACAGTGGAGGATTTTTTCAGCTAAATGCCAGTTGTTGTAGCGAAAAGCGCAGGTTTTTGCATGGGTGTCAACCGGGCCGTGAACACTGCCCTTGATGTTGCGAAAACTGCGTCACAACAGGGCACAAAGGCCTACTCCCTGGGAGAGTTGATTCACAACCC
>DAITOE010000213.1:0-2919 GCA_036834245.1 Clostridia bacterium
ATTTACTTTCTGTTGTCTTTCTGTTTTTGAAACATCCATTCCTTTTCTTGGAATGCTCCGTTCCCGGTTTGCGGGTTTTCATTGTTTCAGGCGAAAACTGCCCTGGATGCCGTTCTCCTTCATTTTCCGCCAGAGGGTGGTCTTGCTGATCCCCATCTCCCGTGCCGTGGCCTCCCTGTTGCCGCCATGTTTTTCCAGCAGTTTCAGAATGGCTTCTGCTTCAGGGGTCTTGTAGATCACAAGGGGCGCCTGGTGGGGATGCGCCGTTGCGCCGGCCAGCGGCTGTGCAAAGCTGTCCGGCAGGGTGTTGAGCACAATGTCTGCTGTCACCACCTTCTCTTTTGCAACCAACACCAGCTTCTCCGCGTACAGGTCCAGCTGCATCAGGTTGCCGGGCCAGGGAAAGCCGGCGATGGCCTGCCGCGCTTCCGGGGACAGGACAATGTGCTTGCGGTACTTGGTGCAGTAGCGGTCAATGTAGCGGTCCGCCAGGGTTTGAATGTCCTCCGGCCGCTCCCTGAGGGCGGGCAAACGGATGGTGAACTGGCTCAGCATGGTGTACAGGGGCAGGTTGAACTGCCCCTGGGTGGCCAGCGCAAACAAATCCTTGCTGGTGGCCGCGATGATGCGCACGTTCACCGGCATGGCGCGGGCCCTGTCCTTCTGCCAGACGATGCCGTCCCGGATGCTGGACAGCAGCTGATACTGCGCTGCTTCGCCCAGGAGGTCCACGCTGCCCAGAAACAGGGTGCCGGTGTGCGCGCTTTTAAGCACGCTGTTCTGTTCATCCCCGGACAGCATCTCCATTTGAAGCTGCTCCGGGACCCCGGCACAGTCCATGGCTATGAAAGCGTTCTTCCGCCTGAGGCTGTCGTTGTGGATGCACTCGGCCAGGGTGCGTTTGCCCGACCCCACCTCGCCCAACAGCAGCAGCGGCAGGTCAATGGGGGCGTATTGCCGGGCATCTGAGAGCACCTTCTGAAAGCCGGGAGAAGCAGAGGGGATGTCCGAAAACCTGCGCAAGGCCCTGTGCACCCGGGAATGCCTGTCCTGGCGAATCGTCTGCTCCATGGCTTCGATGCGGCCAAACTCCTGGAAGGAGAGGATGGCTCCCTGGCTGTCCCCGCCCACCATGAGGTTGGCCAAATTGGCAATCAGGGAAACCTGCCCTTTGTGCAGCAGGAAGGACTGCTGCTTCTCGCCAGACTTGATGCGGCCGATGATGGACTGGGCGTCCTGCTCATCCAGGATGGACACCAGGGGCTGGCCGATGAGGTCTGCGGCACTCCGGCTGAAAATGCGCTCTGCCATGTAGTTCGCCTTGGAGATCAGGCCGTCGGGATCCAATTTGATGATGCCGTCGAAGGAATAATTGAGCAGGGAGGTGACCTCCACGGTGTTCTTCTTTTCCATTTCAATGGCATACAGCAGCCGTTTTGCAGCGCGCAGCGCGCTGGTCAGATCGTCTCTGGAGGAGCGCAGGAAAACCGCGGGCAGCCCCAGTTCCTTCGCGGCCTGCATGCCGATTTCGCCGCTGATGAGCACGTCCGCCCCTTCTTCCTTTGCGCGCCGTACCGCCCCAGGAATGGCCTCGCTGCCGTCCACCAGGTACTCCCGGATCCGGACATCCAGGATACTCTCAAAGGTTTTCAGGTCGCTGAACATGTTGGGAAACCCCAAAAAGGCCACCACAGGACAAGGTGTGTCCACCATGGCACGGGCCTGGGTGATCAACAGGGCGATGCTCTGCCCGCTCAAGCGGATCTCCACCAGGGGAATATCCAGGTGGTTGAGAATCAGGTTAGCATGGTTGCCACGGGCAATGGCCACTTGGGCGCCTTCCTTCTGGGCCTGGTTGACCCGGTCCAGCACCGTGGCGGAGCTTTCCTGGTACACCGCGGCATCCAGACCGTTTTGGGCCAGCACATCCAGCACATCCTGGTGCATTTCCGGGGTGGGGGTGATGAACACCACTTTGGCCATGGGATTTCTCTTTTCCGCACAAGCAAGCGCAGCTGGTCTGTCAAAGGAAAACGCAGCCGGTCTTCCGGCTGCGCTGGTTGGATTCTGTCAAGCGCCAAATTCCGTGTTGGCCAGGCGCTCATAGTAGCGGGCCAGACCGCTGTGATCCAGGCCGCCTTCGCCAAAGCAGTGGAGGTTCTTCATCATCTCCAGCAGCTGTGCGGACAGGGGGGTGGGGGAATCCACAGACTGGGCTGCATCCATCACGTTGTTCAGGTCCTTGATGTGCAGGTCAATGCGGAAGCCGGGCTTGAAGTTCCGGGCAATCATCATGGGCGCCTTGGCCTCCATCACCGTGGAGCCTGCCAGGCCGCCGCGGATTGCCTGGAAAATGGTCTCCGGATTCACACCGGCCTTCTGGCCCAGCATGAGGGCTTCCGCCAGGCCCGCGATGTTGGCTGCCACCACAATCTGGTTGCACAGCTTGGTCACGTTGCCGGCGCCGATGCCGCCACAGAGCACCACAGAGGCGCCCATGGTTTCCAGGATCGGCTTGACCTTGTCAAACACTTCCTGCTTGCCGCCCACCATGAAGGACAGCGTGCCGTCCACCGCCTTGGGTTCACCGCCGGAAACCGGGGCATCCAGCATCTCAATGCCCTTTTCGGCCAGGGCTTCCGCAATTTCCCGGGAAGCGATGGGGTTGATGGAGCTCATGTCCACAAAGATGGTGCCAGGACGGGCAGCGTCCTTGACCCCGCCAGGGCTCAGGACAACGTCCTTCACATGGGGTGAGTTGGGCAGCATGGTGAACACCAGGTCACTTTGCGCGGCCAGTTCAGCGCCGCTGGCTGCCTTCCTGGCACCCGCCAGCACCACTTCTTCCACAGCAGCCTGGTTCAAATCAAACACAGTCAGGTCATAGCCCGCCTTCAGCAGGTTCTTTGCCATGGGTTT
>DAITOE010000214.1:0-2911 GCA_036834245.1 Clostridia bacterium
TCAGCGTACCGGCCAATGCCATCAACCTGGTAACCATCACCGTCATCAGCCAGTGTGTGGGCGCGGGCAGGGGGCAGGAAGCAAAACGCATCAGCAAGCTGCTGCAGCTGGGCACCATCGCATCCCTGGTCATCACCGGCAGCCTGGTGGCCCTGTTCATGGGCCCCATTGTGGGCATGTTGAAGCTGGGCACTGAAGCCCATCAAATCACCCGGAACCTGATGTTCGTCTACTGCGCCGTGGCAGTCATCCTGCACACGCCAGCCTTTGGGCTGCCCAACACCCTGCGGGCAGCAGGCGACAACCGCTACGTGATGTACGCAGCGGTTGTGAGTGTGGTGGTATTCAGGCTATTGGGATCCTATGTGCTGGGCAACCTGATGAACCTGCAAGTCTATGGCATCTGGTATGCCATGTACCTGGACTGGCTGGGCCGCTCCGTCTTCTTCCTGTGGCGCTTCAAAGGCAACAAGTGGCTGGAGCACCGCCTGGTTTAGCCCACGTTGATCTGATTCAAGTCCAAATCCAGGGTATTGGTGGGATCCCCCACCAGCCCCACCAGCATATAGCTGTCCGTCAGGGCATCATATTGCAAATCCTTCAGGAAACGGAAGTTCTGCACCTGTCCGGTGGAATTGACATGCATCCGGGGCCCGGTGCAATAATGCAGCATGCTGCCGATGTAGATGTGCTGCGGGTCTTTGTAGGTGATGGGCAGGTCCTGGGCAATCAAGTCGTTGACCTCTGCCAGCACCTGGGGGATGTCGATGTTCTCCACCCGGTCAAAGCGCAGGAAGAAGCCCCGGCGCACGTCGCCGTGGGTGTATTTGCCCACGTTGCGGCTCATGAGGGCGCGCTCGGTGAGGTCTTCTGCCGTGTGGGCCATCCGGCGGAACTTGATGGAGGAGAACACGGTCTTGGCAATGTCATCCGGCTCCGGGCCAAAGACCGTGGGCCGGGAGACGATGATTTCATCCCCGATGCCAATCAAGAGGGCGGCGTTGAAATGAATCAGCGGATAGATCAGTTCAAAATGCTCAATCACCACCCGCTTGCCCCGCTCAATGGCATGGAGCACCGCCTCCGCCAGTTGCGGCAGGGAGGTAAAGGCTGATTCAAAGCGCACGTCCATGTGGTAGGTATGGGCCTGGTAAAAGCCCGTGGTATCGATGTCCAGCAGGGGCAGGGGCCGCACATTGACCCCGTTGTCGTCATTGGTGAGCTCCAGGCCCGGGAACATGCCCCGGATGATCAGGCTCTTGCCGCTGCCCGCGTCCCCGATGATGCCGATGAGCTTGTCAAAGGCGGTCAGGTGGCGCTGGGCGATGTCCCGGCCGATCTGCATCATCCGGGCATAGCCCCGGGGTGCGAAGTAGACGCTGTACAGCGGCTCCTGGCTGGTCAACTGGCTCATCTTGTCCCCTTAATCCGGCATGTCCACCTGGATGGACAGCAGCGGCGCGTGCTGCTGGGCGCCGTAGACATCGGTCTCCCCCAGATCGCCGGAGCAGATGGGGCGCACAATGGTGACCTTGATGGCGTAAGCCGGTTCAAAGTGCACGATGCCAATCACCTGGTCCGGCGTGATGCGGTAGAGCTTGCAGATCAGGTCGGTGTTGATGATGTTGTTTTCACTGACATAATGGTAGTTCTCCGCGGAATTGAACATCAGGTCCATGGTGAGTTCATAGGGCCCGCTGTTTTTGCTGCGGATAATGTTGGTCAGTTCGGTGATGTTTTTTGTCATATCAGACCTCCACCATGTCCATGGGGAACCAGGCGCAGGGGTCGTCCACATCCATCAGGTGATACACTCTGAACACGTAGACCTCCCCTGCGTGGAAATCGCTGGGTGAGTAGGGAAAGGCCAGGTTGCCGGCTGTGGCCCGGCGGCCTGTGTAGCCGTAGTGCAGCATGGTGGAGCGGGCAGCAGCACAGATGGTATCTGCATGGGCCTGGGTATCGGACACCGCTTCAATCACGATGCCGATCTCATGCCCGGCCACCTTGCGGACGGGTTCCAGGCTGCCCATGACCCCGTCCCTGCCGTAGATGGTGAACAGCAGCTCGTACTTGATGTCCCTGTCCTTGAAGTTGTCCTTCACCCGCTCGGTGACGCCTTCGATGATCTCGTCAATCTGCTCCAGCAGGATGGGATCCCGGGCGCCGGCAATGGACACGGTGCGGAAGCCGATGCGCTTGGCGCCTTCCAGTTTGACGGTGTACTGGGCTGCATTGACGTATTTGCTGCCGCTCACCCTGGTGATGCGGTCCGTGACAGGCTCAAACCGGCACTGGCGCAGGTCAAGGTGGCCACCAGGGCCGGGCAGGATGTAGGGGTCCGTTTTTTCGTAGAGGGTGTGGGCAGCCACGGAAACCGGCGTGCACTGGCGGATGTCATTGAGGGGCTCCACATCAAAATGGTCGCTTCTCAAGTAGCCAAACATGCAGTCCGAGCCGGAACCCGGGGTGGCTGCAATGGAGGCGCACTCCAGAATCTTGCCCAGGTGCACCGCAAGGCCTTTGTCAAAGCCTGCGCGCACTGCAGGTGCTGCGAAAACCGCCGGGTCATAGCAGCGCCCGGCCAGCACCACCTGGGCGCCTGCGTCCAGGGCCTTGATGATGGGCTCAATGCCCATCTGAGCCACCACGCTCACGGTCTGCTCCAGGTCCTCCGCCTCCAGTTGCTTGGCGGGCGGCAGGGGGTGCACATGGCCGTCTTTCAATTTCTTTAGCACGTCATCCTTGGGGATTTCCGCATGGATTACCGCCAT
The DNA here is from genome assembly GCA_036834245.1 of Clostridia bacterium. Taxonomy (GTDB): domain Bacteria; phylum Bacillota; class Clostridia; order Christensenellales; family Aristaeellaceae; genus UBA6115. The sequence goes on from DAITOE010000214.1 coordinate 2,775, forward strand.
GTTGAAGTGCAGGCCCTGTTCTTTTGCTATCTCTTCGATGATGGCCTGGTTCCAGGCAAGGTGGGCATCCCCGCCGCTGCCGCCGGCTGTGCCGATGACAATGGGGATGCCGGCAGGAATCCCCGCCTTCAGCATCA
>DAITOE010000215.1:0-2910 GCA_036834245.1 Clostridia bacterium
GGCGGCCTGCACCATCTCCTCCGCTGTGCTGCGCCCGTCGCAAAACTGGGTGTGAACGTGGGGGGAGGAGCGGGCGGCTAAGGGGTATCTGTCTGCCATGCCTCATAGATTCCTTTCACAATTTCAAGCCCCGGGCCGGCGCATGGCTGGTTGGAGGTGAACACGGCGGCGGACTGCTTGAAGTCCGCAGTCACCACTTCTGGGTTGAGCAGCTCAAACACCCCGCCTGCCTCTTCAATCAGCAGTTGCCCGGCCGCATAATCCCAGGGGGCCAGGGAGTATTCAAAGAAGATGTCCGCGCGCCCGCAGGCCATATAGGCCAGGTCCAATGCGGCGGCGCCCAGGCGGCGGATGTCCGCCGTCTGTTTCATCAGGCGGCTCACCGCCCGGAAGGTGGCGTCCACCAGGGAGGCCTTGTAGGGGGAGCTGCCGTAAAACACCAGGGCCCGTTCAAAGGGGGTGTCGGACACCCGGATGCGCTCCCCGTTCAAAAAGGCGCCCTTGCCGGCTTCCGCGGCAAAAAACTCGTCCCGGAAGGGGTTAAAGACGTATCCCTGCAGGGCCTTTTTGCCCTCCAGGAAGGCTACGGACACGGCGGAATGGGCCAGGCCGTGGATGTAGTTGAGGGTGCCGTCAATGGGGTCCACCACCCAGGTGGGGGCATCGGTGAGGGGCTGGTTGTCCTTCTCTTCCCCGAAGACCACGCTGCCGGGCAGCAGCTTCAGCAGCCCTTCCTGCAGCAGCTCCTGGGTCCTCAGGTCGGCCTCCGTCACGAAGTTGGCATGGCCTTCCTTGCTTTCGATGTTCCGGGGCGCCTTCTCCATCATAATCCGGGAGGCGTTGCGCATGATGGCTTCAATTTGCTGTCTCATTCTGATTTCCTTTCATTGACGATTCGGCCATAGTATAGCATGATAAGCGTGTTTTGATGAAAGGAGACAGGATTGGAACAGCCATTCACCCGGGATGCCCATGAGCACGCCCTCACCACCCGCTTCAGAAAGCAGATCTGGAGCCCCTTTCTCTCTGCGGTCAAGCGCTACCAGATGGCCATGCCCGGGGACAGGATTGCCGTCTGCCTGTCCGGCGGCAAGGATTCCCTGCTGCTGGCCAAATGCATGCAGACCCTGAAAAAATACAGCAAGGTGCCCTTTGAGGTGGTCTACCTGAGCATGGACCCGGGCTACAGCCCGGAAAACCGGGAGAAGATGCTGTCCGGCGCCGCGGCCCTGGGGATTGTGCCCGAGGTGTTTGAGACGGACATCTACAGCATCGTGGAGGGGGTGGCCCACTCCCCCTGTCATGTGTGCGCCGCCATGCGCCGGGGCTATCTGTACAAGGAGGCGCAAAAGCGCGGCTGCAACAAGATTGCCCTGGGCCACCACCGGGATGACGTGGCGGAAACCATCCTGCTGAGCATCCTCTACGGCGGCCAGTTCAAGACCATGATGCCAAGGCTTAAAAGTGAAAACTATCAAGGGATGGAGCTGGTGCGGCCCCTGTACCTGGTGCGGGAGAAGGCCATCCTCAACTGGCTGGCCTCCACCGATATCGCAACCACCACCTGTGCCTGCCGGGTCACCAGAAACCCGGACGGCGGCAAGCGGGCCCGGGTCAAGCGCCTGCTGTCGGAACTGGAGGGGGAGCAGGCCAACATCATCGACAACATCATCGCGTCCAGCGAAAACGTCAATTTGTCCACCCTCATCAGCTACAAGGCCCATGAAAAGGCCGAGGCCACCTCCTTCATGGCGCAGTTTGCGCCGGAAGGCGAAGCGGGTATGATGGAAGTTGACAGTTTGTTTTGAAGTGTTTACAATTTTGTGAATGTTGACCAGGAGGGCATGTATGAATCAGAAAATCGCCATTTTAGTGGATTCGGGCACCGATGTTCCGCCGGAGTTCGTCAAGGAGCACAACATCTTCGTAGCGCCCCTTAAAATCATCTACAAGGACGGGGAATACGAGGACCGTCTGGACATCACCCCCCAGGAGATTTACGACCGCCTGGAGACGGAGATTCCCACCACCTCCCTGCCCAGCACCGAGCGGGTCATCAGCCTCTTTGACCGGATGGTGGAGCAGGGCTATGACACCGTCCTCATCATCACCATTTCCAGCGGCCTGTCCGGCACCCACAACATGATCCGTATGCTGGCGGAGCAGTATGGCAAGCTGGCCTACCACATGGTGGATACCAAGAACATCGGCATCGGCGCCGGCCAGCAGGCCATGCTGGCAGCGGAACTGATTGCCAACGGCGAGGAGCTGGACAGCATCCTGTCCAAGTTGGACACCAGCATCCGGCAGTCCCGGATTTTCTTCTGCCTGGACACCCTGGAATACCTGGCCAAGGGCGGCCGCATCGGCAAGGTGTCCGCCCTCCTGGGCTCCCTGCTCAAGATGCGCCCGGTGATCACCTGCAACCCGGAAGGCATCTATGAAACCGTGGCCAAGGTGCGGGGCAGCGCCCAGGCCCTGTCCAAGGCCATTTCCCTGGCTGCGGCGGAGGCCGGCAAGCACCTGCGCTATTCCATCGCCGTGGCCCACGGCAGCGCGGTGGAGGAGGCCAACCGGGTGATGGAGGAGCTCAAGCGCCTGGTGCCCAAGGGTGTGAACTACATCCGCACCGACATCAGCCCGGCCCTGTCGGTGCACACCGGCCCCGGCATCATCGGCATCACGGTGCAGGCCCTGCCCTCTACCTGATTTCATTCAAAATTCCCATCAAAAAACCACCCACGCGGTGGTTTTTTTGCGCTATTGTCATGTATTCAAACGATGATTCTACGGCATCTTAATCAATTCCGGGGTCCGGGGCCAATGGCCCCGGGCAGGGGGTGGGGCTGTCGCATTAAGCGATAGGCAAGAATAGAAAACGAGAATAGAAAAAGAGAGCATTCCAAGAGC
>DAITOE010000216.1:0-2895 GCA_036834245.1 Clostridia bacterium
TCCCTGCTGGTGCCTGCAACGCCAGACCTGTTTGATTATTACGGCAAGCGGGGCTATGCGCCCCATTTTTTTGTGGATGAGGTGCGGGTTGAAGCACGGGAAATCGAAGCCTGGCCCCTGACAGGGCGAGTCGCTGATTGTGACGTACAGCTGTATCTGAACCTGCGGGACCAGGCCTTTTCAGCCTGCTCCCCCTATGTGCGCTGGGATGAAAAAGCGCTGGCCTTCATCAAAGCAGGCAACGAAGCAAGCGGCGGCGCCATGCTGCAGCTGTCCTACAATGGCAAAACCGCTGCCGCCGTCTGTGAAGTCCGGGGGGATGTCATCAGGGTCACGGAGTTTGCCGGGGACAAGGCCGACTGGCGCATCGCCCTTTCGCTGATTCACCGGCGCTTCCAGGCGAAGCGCTACCTGGTGATGCTGCCGGCAGATCCACAGCTACAAGGCAGCCGCCGACCCTTTGGCATGATCCACTGGCTGGGAGATCTTCCGCCCAGGGAGGACACCGTGCCCTACCTGGCCTTTGCCAAGGATTGAGGCTTTTTTCAAGGGAATCCGCTTTCTGGGTTGCCAGATTTGACCAATGCGCTATAATAGGTAAGGTCCTTTGTGAAGGAACTGGAATTTTGTGTCGATTTTTGCGCAGATTCCGGGAAAGATATGAACGAAAGATGGAGGAACACAACCATGAACGAATCTGCGAAGCTGACCATCGTGAAACGCGAACGGAGCAGCAAGGGCGACATGAACAAGCTGCGGCAGGAAGGCTTTCTGCCTGGTTCTATTTCAATCAAAGGGCAGGATGCCGTGATGTTTTCTGTGCGCCGGGACGAATTCCGCAAAGCGCTGCACGCCAACAGCATCGCCAGCGTGTACATGCTGGCCATTGACGAGAAAACCACCTATCCCGCCATGATCCGTGAGATTCAGTACGCCCCGGTCACCAAGGACTGGCTGCATGTGACCTTCCAGTTTGTATCCCTCACCGAGGAAACCACGGCAGAGATTCCCTTTGAAATCGTGGGCCGGGATGATGTCCTCTACAAGGGCTACGAGCTGCTGCAGCAGCTGGAGACCCTGCTGGTACGCGGCCTGCCCACCGACTTCCCCTCCTCCATCGTCATTGAGGTAGGCGAGATGGAGCCCGGCAACCAGGTGACGGTTGCCGACCTGAAGCTGCCGGAAGGCATCACCGCTGAAACCGAGGAAGACCGCCTGATTCTGGCCGTGTCCTACGCCAGGGTCCAGGAAGAGGAAGAGGCTGAGGAAGAAGCAACCGATGAAGCGGCCGCTGAAGAAGCTGCCCCCGAAGCGGAAGCCGAGGAATAAGCCGGTTATTCACGCATTATCAAAGGCCGCGGGAAGCATCCCGCGGCCTTGTTTTATTGCGTACGTATCAATAGGACCCGCTGGTGTCCAGCAGCCGGCCGCTGCCCTCCTTGTGGCGGGAGGTGGCCCGGCGTCTGTCCAGTTCCGTAAGAAAGCGCGCTTCATCAATGGGCAGGGACACCGGCTGGCCCAGCCAGGAGGACAGGTGCATGGCGTTGGACAGCATCAGGCCATGCAGGCCCTCCCTGCCGTCAGCAATGAGGGGCTCGCCCCTTAATATATGGGCTGCGAAGGCATTGAGAACGCCCACATGCTGGGGGTTGCTGCCGTCGGTTTCCACCTCGTGGCGGTTGAGAGGAGGCGTGGCAAAACCCTGGTCAGAGGTCTTGCAGAAGTCCCGCTCATCCACCAACAGTTGGTCAAACCACAGCCTGTTGTCTTCACACACCAGGCGGCCCCGGGTCCCGGTGACCTCCAGGCGGTTGGTGCCGGGGGCATCCCCGGTGGAGGTGATGAACACGCCGGTGGCGCCGTTTTCAAACTCCAGGTAGGCCGTGACGTCGTCCTCCACCTCGATGTCATGCCATTTGCCATTGTGGGTGAAGGCCTGCACCATCCTGGGCATGCCCACCAGCCACTGGAGCAGGTCCAGGTTGTGGGGGCACTGGTTGAGCAGCACGCCGCCCCCCTCCCCTGCCCAGGTAGCCCGCCAGGCGCCGGAATCATAGTAGAACTGGGTGCGGTACCAGTCCGTCACGATCCAGTTGACCCGCTTGATCTGCCCCAGCTCGCCCTGCTGAATCATCTGGTGCATCCTGCGGTACAGGGCGTTGGTGCGCTGGTTGAACATCATGCCGAACGCCAGATCCGCGTGGGCATCGGCTTCCCTGTTCATTTCCCGCACCGACAGGGTATCAACCCCTGCCGGTTTTTCGCACATCACGTGCTGCTGATGCCTGAAGGCCAGAATGGCCAGTTCGGGATGCTGGTTGTGGGGCGTGGCGATGAGCACAGCATCACAGCTCCTGCTTTCAATCAGCGCGCTGCCCTCTTCAAACATCAGGACGCCTTCGGGCAGCTGCTGCCTGCCCTGTTCCCTGCGCTCAGGCAAGCGCTCTGCCACAGCCGCCAGCGCGATCTCCGGCGTCTGCCCCTTTATAATGAACTGGCAATGGGCGCTGCCCATGTTACCCAGGCCGATGATGCCCAGCTTGATTTGTTTCATGAGAGGCCTTCCTTTTTCAGATAGTTGAAGCTGCGCTGCAGGCAGTCAAAGGGGTTTTCCCCGTAGCATTCATCCTGTTCCACCAGGATGTGCCGGGTGGTACCCAGTTCCCTCAGCAGGCGGATGATTTTGGGGTGGGGCAGGTTGCCATCCCCCACGGCGGCAAACCGCTGTTCAAAACCAGCCATGGCCATGTCCTTGAAATGGATGCAGTGGATGCGGTCCTTCAGCTGCAGGATGGTATCGCACACATCGGCGCCGGCTGCCTGCACCCAGTACAGGTCCAGGGTGATGCCCAGGAGGTCCGGGGGCAGGCCCGCCAGCATCACATCCAGCATGTT
>DAITOE010000217.1:0-2860 GCA_036834245.1 Clostridia bacterium
GCGGGCGACCTGCCCCGCATGGCCATCAGCGACATCCTGTCCATGCTGCCCTTCCTGAAAGAATCCACCATCCACGCCCTGCTGGACCGGGCCATCGACCAGCCGGACAGCACTGACCTGATGATGCTTGCCCCTTTTGCAAGCGCATCCTACCTGGTAAGCGTCCTGGAGAAGCTGCCAAAGCCCGTGGACCAGGGCCTGTTACACTGCCTGATGCCCTTCTTGCCGGCAGGGGTGCTGGATGAGATGCTGTTTGGCGAGGAGGCCCATTTCCAGGTGGTATTCAAAAACGCCCCGGAATCTGAAGCAGCCCCACAACCCCCGGCACCTCCCGAGGATCAGGCTGCAGACTACAGCGCCCGCCTGGCTTCCCGGGCCCACCAGGCCCTGGCCCAGGGGGATGATGACTGGATTGATGAGCATGCAGGGGATCTGAAGGCGGAGGACTTGCTCACCCTGTGCGCATTCGCCCGCCATGCCAATGCGGAAGAGAGCCTCCACCTGCTACTGGAGCATGCAGACCCCCAGGAAGTGCAGCAATTGATGAAACTGGCCGTGGATCAGCAGGATTGGGACCTGGTCCAAAAGGCGGCCCACGCGCTGTCCTGACCACTCTATGAACAAAGCCCGACAGGAAGGACCCTGCCTTTTGCGCAGGGCCTTTTCTCAAGGCCAAAGCCCGGCAGCCAAAGCCTTCCGGAATTTCCTTTCTCAATCCAGCCTCCCCGCCAGGCCCTTTGGTTGACAGCGTATTTAATTGCCTGCTAAAATGAGGCATATCTTAAGAACACAATCGAAAACCATGAAAGGTGGGAATGCCAATGCATCGAACCATGCGGCTGGCTTGCATCTTCTTCTCCCTGCTCCTGTGCTTTTGCCTGTTGCTGACCTCGGATGCCGGGGCGGTGTCCGCCAGCCTGACGATGCGCCTGGCAACCAGGTCGGGGCCCGGCACCCAGTATGATGAAACGGGCAGCTATTTTCAGAACGACTGGGCATCCGCCCAGGTGGAGGTCATCAGCGCAGCCTGGGACAAGTACAACGGCATCTGGTGGGTGCAGGTGGACTTTTTTGTGAACAACACCCGCCACCGCACCTACACGGGCTTAAAACGGGTCAATGTGGACATCGGCACCCTGTATGCCGAGGAACCCCTGGGCATGGCCACCATGACCTCCGCAGCCCAGGCCTACCGGGGCCCGGGGCAGGACTATGCCCAGTCCAAGCTCAACGTGCCCCAGGGGACAGCGGTCACCGTCTATGATGCTGAGAACGGCTTTGTGCAGGTGGAGTTTCATGATGCCCGCACCGCCAGCAGCGACCGCTCCTTGAGGCGGGCCTGGGTGAATGCAGCGGCGGTCAGCGGCCACTGGGTCAGCCTGCGCCTTGCAGCCCAAAGCGGGCCCCAGCAGTTCAGCTTCTGCCCCCACTGCGGCAGGCAGCTGCCGCCCAACAACGACTTCCTCTTCTGCCCCTATTGCGGCAATTTCCTGGCAGGGGGCGGCCTGTAGCGGCTGCTCAAACCAGCGGCTTTGTCAACTGAATTTGGAAGAAGCATTGGCCAATCCCGGCGGGCTGCACAAGTTGCAGCCCGCGCCTTTTTCTGATACCTTGAGCATGTGTTTTTCGCAGCCCATACGGCCTGAACAATGAAAACACAAAATGGAGGAACCATGAAACGCCTACTCACTGCCCTTCTGGCGATGCTGCTCATCCTGTCCCTGCTGCCGGCCTCAGCCGCCAGCAAACGCCCCCCCAAGCTGCACCTGATGCACATGGCGCCAGGGGACAGCAGCCAGCCCATCGAAGGGGAAGGCACCTGGGAAAGCCAGCACCCGGACATCGCCACCGTGAGCCCGGAAGGGGTCATCACCGCGGTGATGGAAGGCTACACCCTGGTGCTGCTGCGCAATAAAAAGGACGAGATCATCGTCCGCTGCGAGGTCCAGGTGGGGGAGAAGCCCGTGCCGGAAGAGATTCAGCAGGTGATTGACCGGGCCATCGCCGAGTGGCAGGAGGCGGACAATGCCGCCCTGCCCAAGTACAACAAATACACCCAGTGGTTCAATCCCCATGCCAAGAACGGCTTTGGCTGGTGCGGCGCCTTTGTGGGCTTCCAGTTTGACGAGGTGGGCATTGAGATGGACAAAGAATACCGGGCCAAGAGCGCGCCGCCCCTGCCTGACGGCTCCCTGTTTGCCGTGAAGCAGGCCTCCCAGACCAAGCTGTTTGAGGGCTTCCAGAGCCGCAACCGCCTGTCCAACATCCCCCGGCCCGGCTATTACATCATCTACGGCCGCCGGGGCAGCACCCCCTACACCCACGTGGGCCTGGTGACAGCGGTTCAGGACATGGGGGAGGGGATCTACATGCTGGACACCGTGGAGGGCAATCTCAATGCCCGGATCCGGCGCTACCGCTACCTCTATGACAGCCTGGCCGACCGCAAGGAGCGCAACATCAGCCAGATCCCGGTGGACATGCAGACCGAGCCAGACAGCTTCCTCTACAAATACGTGGACAATTTCTTCATCAACGTCTTCGGGCAGACCTGGTATTGAATAAATCGCTTTATACCTGAAGGGGCAGCCGTTGCGGCTGCCCCTTTTGTGTGCCTGGCAGCCTGCAACCTTCGGCCTGGTTAGTGGAAAACACCCCGTCAAAACTTGCGTTTTTGTTGGATAAAGTATACAATCAATGGACGATTCAGCACCTGAAGTTCTGTACAGGAGGGGTTTTATGGCCAGCAATTATATCATCATGAGCGACAGCGACAGCGACCTGCATTTTGAAATCGCCAAAGAGAAGAACATCCCCATTGTCCGGATGCCCTACACCCTGGATGATGTTGAGTATTTCG
>DAITOE010000218.1:0-2850 GCA_036834245.1 Clostridia bacterium
GCCGCCCTGGCCGCCTGCATCGCTGCGCGGCTGACCAGGGTGCCGGCTGCCCGGATGCTGGACGTCACCGTCGCCGCCCTGCTGGCCTTTTTGATTCCCGCCCGCCTGGGGGAAGGCTATACCGCCCTGGGGGTCAGCCGGCCCCTCACCACCCCGTGGCTGGCGGACAGCTTCTTGGCCCGCCAGGACGATTATGACGCCTACCTGCGCACCTACCTGCTGGAGGCCATGATCGCCTTGATTCTGCTGGTGATCCTGCTGCGCTTCCTCCGCAGGAAGCCCCGTCACGGCAGGGCCTTTGCCCTGGCCTGCCTGCTCTTTGGCATCACCCAGACCCTGATGGAAAGCCTGCGCTACGACGGCCACATGCGCTTCAGCTTCATCGGCGTGCAGCAGGTGCTGGCGGTGACCCTGTTTTGCCTGGTGCTGATCGTGCTGGCCATCCGCCTGTTGAAAGCAAACAAAGCCCGGCTCCTGGCCGTCCTCAGCCTCATCGCCGTACCCCTCTCGGTTGCAGGCGGCGTGGGGGTTGAGTTTTTAATTGACCGCTCTGAAATGGGCAAGCTGATAAGCTACGCCCTCTACCTGCTGGTGCTGGCCATCCCGGCCGCCCTGGGTATACTGATGCTGAAACAGGAGGAACGCCTTGGACAAAGCACAGATTGAACGCATCAATGAACTGGCCCGCAAGCAAAAAGCCGAAGGCTTGAGTGAAGCAGAACGGGAAGAGCAGGCCCAGCTCCGCGCCCAGTACATCCGGGAGATGCGGGCCCACATGGAGGCCCAATTGGAGATGGTTCTGATTGAGAACGAGGAAGGTGTTTATGAGAAGCTTCAAAAAAAGCAACAATGTGATTAAGCGCGCCCTGGCCCTTAGCCTCATGGCGCTTTTGCTGCTGGCCCTGCTGCCTGCTGGCGCTGCCAGTAACAAGGTGCTGTATAACGCCAAGATTTCCACCCTCTTTCCCAACAGCACCACCAATGTCTACGCCAAGCCCGACACCAGCAGCCAGGTGCTGGCCAATTACAAGCCCGGCCACCCCATCCAGATTGTCGAGGTGCTGCCCAATTTTGTGGGCATCCTCCAGGGCAGCAAGACCGGCTATGTCCTGCGCCACCGCATCATGGACCCGGTGGCGGTGGATTTTGCCAACACCCCCCGCTTTGGCACCGCGGTGAACCAGTATTATGCCGTCGCCACAGGGGACATGGTAATCCGGGCCGAGCCCGACCCCAACGGGGAGGTTCTCATCACCCTGACAGAGGGCGCCCACGTGGGCTTCCTGGACGTGGAAAACGGCTGGGCCCGCACCATTTTCAAGCGCCAGTACGGCTATGTGGACACCCGCAGCCTGGCGGAGCTCATCATGGTGGCCCCCGCCCCGGAGGAGGGCACCCCGGAGATGCCCATCGCCGTGTACAACTCCTTCTATGACATCTCCGAAAACGAGAACAACATCAACCGCATCAACAACCTGGTGGTGGGCGGCCAGCGCCTGTCCAAGACCCTGGCCCCCGGCCAGCAGCTGGACTTCAACAACGAGGTGGGCCCTTTCCGGGCTTCAAACGGCTACCTGCCTGCCGGCGCCCTGGTGGACGGGGAACTGGTCTTTGACGTGTACGGCGGCGGCTCCTGCCAGGTGTCCAGCACCATGTACAACGTGGTGCTGCAGCTGTCCGGCCTCACCGTGCTGCGCCGCGCGCCCCACGGCACCAACGGCATCAAATACCTGCCTCACGGGGTGGACGCCTCCAGCGGCAAATTGAACTTCGTCTTCCGCAACGACTATGACTTCCCCATCCGGATCACCTCCCATGTCCAGGACGGTTCCCTGTTCCTGGCCATTTATAAGGACACGCTATGAAAAAACCCATCGCATTCCTGCTGTCGATCGCCCTGCTGCTGCCTGCCCTGGCCCTGGCCGGGCAGGCCGCTGAGGAGCCCGCGCTGTACACCGGCCAGGTGAAGCTGGACCTGCGCATCCTGGCGGAGGCCGACCTGGCTGCCGTCAGCCTGGGCACCGTGCCCAAGAACCGCATCGTGGAGATCCTGGACGTGGACCCCTTCTGGCTGAAGATCCGCTACAACGGCATCTCCGGCTTCATCCGGCGCACCTCCATGATTGACACCAGCGTCAAAACCGTGAACCCCGCCATCACCCCGCCCTACAGCACCGTGGAGTGCGAATGGCTGGCCTGGGTGAAGGGGGAGGCCCCCATCCTCAAGGCGCCGGACGCTAACGCCGAGGCCCTTATCACCATGTATGACGGCGCCCGCCTGGCCCTCATCGACATCACCGACGGCTGGGGCCGCCTCATCTACCACCGGCAGTATGCCTACGTGAACACCAACCTGCTCTCCGAAATCCAGCCCGTCAACAAGGCTGCCCATCCCGGGGATGATGCGCCCCTGGCCGCCTACACCAGCTTCTACCGCATCACCACCGACGACAGCAACAAAAACCGCATGGTGAACCTCCAGGTGGCCTGCGACCGCTTTGAGCTGTACACCCTGGCAAACGGCGACATCCTGGACTTCAACGAGCACATCGGCCCTTACTCCCCCCGGGTGGGCTACCTGCCCGCCAACGCCCTGGTGAAGGGGGAGGTGGTGCAAAGCTACGGCGGCGGCACCTGCCAGGTGTCCAGCACCCTGTACAACGTCATCCTGCAATTGCCCGGCTTTGAAATCGTCCGGCGCCGGGCCCACGGCCCCTCCGCCGCCCCCTACCTGCCCCATGGCGCAGACGCCGCCGTAGGCAACAAGGTGCAGAACTTCATCATCCGCTCCAATTTCGACTTCCCCGTCCGCATCGACGGCACCGCCCAGGACGGCGCCCTCACCATCGC
>DAITOE010000219.1:0-2842 GCA_036834245.1 Clostridia bacterium
CGAATGAGCGCTTCCCCTGCGAGAGGGTGTTGCACTTGACTTGACAATGTTGGTACCAAAATCCATGTCGCCCTAGGCGACACAAATAGGGGATGAAAACGAGGTGCGCGGGCACCTCGTTTTCATCTCCTATTTAGAATTCGAAACAGACCCGGCCCCCATCTTTCGGGCAATAAAAAACTGGGCTGGATATACACACCGGTCCGGATGATTACTTGGTTTCATCCAGCTTGTGGAAGCAGCAGGCATTCATGCTCAAGGCGCAGAGACGTTTTCCCAATGGATCAGGGGCGGTGCGTCCTGGGCGCGGCCCGGATCCTTGCGCCAGGGGGCAATCAATTCCCCGGTTTGGGCGTTCACCAGAATGGGGCCGTATTCATTGCTTTCAAAGAAGCGGCTCTCCCCCAGGCTTCCGAATTTCTTGTCGTACCAGGCTTCCTTTTTCGGGGTTCTCCAGCAGCACGCCCCAGGCCACCCAGGCAGGTTGCAGCAGCAGCTGCCGTGGGTGCTCACTGTCCTCCCAGATGGCGTAGCCCAGGCGCAGGCGGTGGACATGGCGCAAACGGCCGGACAGGATCAGGGCTTCATAGGTGGAAAGGACGGTTTTGAGGCTGCACAGGGGCACATCCTCTGCCAGTTTGTCGCCGATTCTGAGGGTAAAAAAGTCGATGGTTTCCTGGAGGCCTTCCTGCCCGGTCATGGCCTGGAGACTGCGGGAATGGATCCACAGGCCCGGGGACATCCCCCCCATGGGCAGGGGCTGAAGGCCTGGATAGAGGCCGCCAAACTGTAAGAAGCTGGCTTCCGCATAGGCCAGGAGGGGGATGCCTCCCGCCAGCTGCTCAAACCGGGGGATCAGGTAGGCATTGGCAGAGGTTTCAAGGGGCGGCCCCACAAATTCCTGAAGCTCCCAGTCAAAGGCCCGGCAAGCCGTGCCCGCCCACAGCTCCGTGAGGCGAAGCCCTGGCTCCGGGCCTTCAAAATACCGGTTCCAGAGCCCCAGGGCCTTCTCATACAGGGAGCGCACCGTGGCCTGGTTGTTGATGGCATAGGGCCTGTCCCAGTCGATTTCAGGCGGGTATAGGCTGTGCCCTTCAAAAACGGGCTCCTGGCCCTTTTTTGACCTCGGCAGCTTGCTTTCTGCTGTCCCCGGCGGAGATTTGAAACCAGCCGGGCAGGTTGCGCAGGGTGTTTTCCCCATCGAAATCACCATGGTCTGCTTTCAGGTCCCCAACAGGCAGCAAAGGGGAAGGTTCCTGCCAACCAGCCCGGAAGGCGGGAAAAAATGCGGCCTCCGGCACCTCGATGGCCACCTCTACGGTGATGCTGCGCCCGTGGGCTTCGTAGGTCTGATGCCAGCCCTGCTGTGCCTGCTGCCTGATTTCTGGGAGGGTGAAGTGCTCTGCTGAGGCTGCCTGGATTTGTGTAAAGATGAAAGCCAAGGCCATTGCGAACAGGAAGATGGTGGGTTTTTTCATGGTTCCACTCCTTTACTGGTTTTCCTGCTGGATGAGCCGCAGGCGGTTTTGGATTTCTGCAATGAACTGGTCTAAACTGATGCTGCCGTCCACATACTGGGGCAGGATGTCAAAGGCGGCCCTTGCCCCCTGGGCATTGCTGTCATAGCGCTGGACGAAGGCTTTCTGCGCCAGCTGCCGGAAGGCGGCGATCTGCCCGGGGCTGATCTGCCAGCGCTGGGATTCCTTCATCTCCTCGTAATAGCCCTCGGCCCGCTTCAGCCAGGCGGCCAGCGCCGCCTGCTCCAGCTCGGGGGCCTGGTCCATCTCCTGGCGCTTGCGGGCCAGGAGCTCCCGGTAGTCCTTTAAGGTCTGCTCGTAATAAGGGTTTTCAACGGGGTTGTTGTCCATCTCCCGCAAGAGGATCCGGGCATCGGGCTGCAGATTGCCTGACAGGATTTCCAGGAAGCGGATGGCTTTGTCGGTGTTGTTGCTTTTGGCGTTGACGAAGACGCAGCTGACGGTATAGGGCAGTGCCCCCTGTTGCCCCTCCTCCGATGCTAGCAGGAAGGGGTCATAATGATGGCTGTCCCGGCCGTCCCCGTCCATGAGGCGCAGGTAGATGAGCCATTCGTTGTCAAAGAGGGCCGGGGCAGCATAGTCCTCCCCGTCCGGCCTGTCCCCCAGGGCGGCCCAGTCCATGGCGTCGATGCGGCTGAAGAGGTCCCGCAGCTGGGGGGTGTCAAAATCCAGGGCCTCCCCCTCCGCCATCGCCTGGTTGATGTAGGTGTTCAGGGCCAGTTTGAAAGCCCCCTCCCGCATGAGGTAGCCCCGGTAGGACACCATGTCCGGATGCTCTTCCCCGTAAGAGGTTTGCCAGGCCTCCAGGTAGTCCAGGAAGCCCTGGATGCTGGTGATGAGGGGCTGGCCCCCGTCATCAAAGGCAAAGCGCTTTTCCCCCAGCATCACCGTGGCGTGGGCGGTCATGGGCAGGGCATACACGCGGCCATCCTGGCCCACTGCCTCCTGCAGGAAGGGGTAGAGCTGCCGGTGGGCGGCGCTTAGCACGCTGCTGTGGGACAGGTCTGCCGCATATCCCTTTTTCATCAGGCTGTGAAAATCCACGCTGTGCAGCTTGACCCAGAAAAGGTCGTAATCCGCCTCCCCGGTGAGGAGCAGCTGGGCGAACTCCAGGGCATCCAGGCTGCGCATGTCGGTTCTCAGCAGGATGCCGTCGGCCTGGTTCATGGCCTCATTGAGGCCGGAAGGATTGTCTTCGGTGATGAGGAGGCGCAGCGCCGTCTGGCTGGCGTAGGCCCCTGGATTGGCAGACTTTACAAACACATTGTCCCGGGTGGCCACTGCCAGGCGGCTGCCGGGCAGGG
>DAITOE010000220.1:0-2838 GCA_036834245.1 Clostridia bacterium
TGCCAAGGTTGAGGTCGCGAGTCCGAGTCTCGTCTACCGCTCCACTCGTCGGAATGCCTTGCGCTCCGTTTCCGACATACTACGTATGTCGGAGGCCTGCGCTCCAGGATTCCTCCTCTTCGGTCGAAAGCAGGCTTTCGACCGGCGGGGCCGAGGACTGGGACGTGGCTGCGTTGTGTCCGCCGCCGGGGCGAGCCCGCCGGCTCACGTCGCTCCGCAAACCCTCCTCTCGATTAAGAGCAGGCTTTTGGTCGGGAGGCAGGTTGCCAGGAGGACATCACCCCGGTGAAAATGCCTGCAAGGCAGTTGGCAAAATGGGCATGATTCCGCGGACAAGAGCCCGGATACCGGGCGACGGCGCCATAGCCAAGTGGTAAGGCGAAGGTCTGCAAAACCTTTATTCCCCAGTTCGAATCTGGGTGGCGCCTCCAGCAGATACTCGAAATCCCTTCATGGGTTTCGAGTTTTTTCATGGCCTGGAATATGATAGGATAGGGATGACGACCCCGGAAAAGGAGGACAACAGGATGTTTGATGAGATTCGCACCCAGGCGGCCCAGGTTGCCAGGGAGCTGGTGGAAGGTGCGCGCCTGAAACCAGACCTGGTTCTGGTCATCGGTTGCTCCTCCAGCGAGGTGGTGGGGGAGCGCATCGGCAAGGGCAGCAGCATGGCGGCAGCCCAGGCTGTGTACCAGGGGGTGGCCCCTGTTCTGTCCGCTGCAGGCATTCAGATTGCTGCCCAGTGCTGCGAGCATTTAAACCGCGCCCTGGTGGTGGAGCGCGTACTGGCGGACCGCCTGGGCCTTGAAATCGTCAATGCTATTCCCCAGGCCAATGCCGGGGGCTCCTTCCCGGTGGTGGTCTACCAGCACATGGCAGACCCGGTCCTAGTGGACAGCATCCAGGCCGATGCCGGGCTGGACATCGGCGGTACCCTGATCGGCATGCACCTGCGGCGGGTGGCAGTGCCTGTTCGGCTGAGCATCAAGCAAATCGGCCAGGCCCACATCCTCTGCGCCCGCACCCGGCCCAGGTACTGCGGCGGGCCCAGGGCCGTATTTCAGGAGATGTAGCCTTGAATCAGTCAAGCCAGTTGCAGTCCCTTCAGGAACGGGTGGCCGGCATCCGCCACCGGATGGCCCAGGCAGCCCGGGCAGCCGGGCGGGATCCTGCTGATATTGCGCTGTGCGCAGCCTGCAAAGCCCAGCCGGATGCGCTGGTGCGGCTCAGCGCGGCAACCCCCATTGATGTCTTTGGCGAAAACCGCATGCAGGAGCTGCGGGCCCACCAGGCGGCGGACGCCTACCTGGGCAAGCCCTGTCATTTCATTGGCCAGATGCAGACCAACAAGGTGCGCCAGGTGGTGGGGCAGGTGGATCTCATCCAAAGCGTGGACCGGCTCCGGCTGCTGACGGCCATCCAGAATGAGGCCCGGAAACAGAACCTGGTCCAGCATGTGCTGATCCAGGTGAACATCGGGGAAGAAGGCAGCAAGGCGGGGGTGCATGAAAAGGACCTGATGCCCCTGATGGAGGCTGCCGCCGCCTGTGACAACATCCGGGTCAAAGGCCTGATGGCCATCCCGCCCATTGCAGGGAGTGAAACAGAAGCCAGGCGCTATTTTGCCAGGCTGTACCAACTGGCGCAGCAGGTTGCGCAGCAGCGCTTCCAGCATGTTGAGATGGCTGAACTGTCCATGGGGATGACCGGCAGCTTTGAAGCGGCCATTATGGAAGGGGCCACCATCGTCCGCATCGGCCGGGACATCTACGGGGAGCGGCCCCAGTGATTTAAAACCTATGAAAACAGCCTTGCAGACCGATGTCCGCAAGGCTGTTTTGTTGAAGCCCTACCTTTTGATTAACAGCACGCTCACATCGTTCACGTTGGTGCCGGTGGGGCCGGTCATGATCAGGCCGTCCACTGCCAACAGGGCCGGATAGGAGTCGTTGTCAGCGAGAATCTGGTCGATGTTCATGCCCAGCGCGGCCAGCTTGCCGGCGGTCTGTCCGTCCACCACACCGCCTGCGGCGTCGGTGGGGCCGTCGGTTCCGTCGCTGCCCAGGGAGAACACCAGGGTGTCTGTCAGGCCCTGAATGTCCCGGGCGGCGGCCAGGGCCAGCTCCTGGTTCCTGCCGCCTTTTCCAGTGCCGGTCAGCCGCACCACGGTTTCACCCCCGGCGATGAAGGCCAGGCTGCGCTGCGACTCTTGATGATATTGTGCGATGGCCCCCAGGAAGCTCCCCGCTTCCCTGGCCTGGCAGGCCAGGCTGGCAGTGAGGATAACAGGCTCATAGCCCAGTTCCCGGGCTTTTTCAGCAGCGGCGTCGCACAAGACGGACACGCTGCCGGTGACCAGGCTGGTAACATCTGGGAGAGACTTGGGGGTTTCCTGCGCCATTAAGGCCTTGGCTTCATCGCTGAGCCGGATTCCATACCGGCTGATGATGCGCGCGGCGTCCCCGCAGGTGGAGGAATCCGGATAGGCAGGGCCGGAGGCAATCATGTCCAGGGGATCGCCGATGATGTCCGACAGGATAATGGACACCACCCGGGCCGGCTGGCAGCTTTTTGCGAAGCGCCCGCCTTTCACGGCGGACAGGCGCTTCCTGATGGTGTTGATCTCTGTGATGTCAGCGCCGCTGCGCAGCAGTTGGTCCGTGATGTTCTGCAGTTCTTCCGGCGCGATCAAGGGCTGCTCAAACAGGGCGGATCCGCCCCCTGAGATCAGCAGCAGCACCGTGTCCTGCGGGTCCAGGTCCGCAACCATTTCCAGGGCCTGTCTGGTGGCATCAAAGGAATTGCTGTCCGGGATGGGGTGGCCGGCTTCCCGCATGA
>DAITOE010000221.1:0-2834 GCA_036834245.1 Clostridia bacterium
CCGCCGCGGTGGAGAAGACCTGGGCCTTTTCCGTGGGGATGGTGGTGTTGCGCTCGATGAGGCGGGTGAAGATATGGCCTTCGGTCTCAATGCCCAGGCTCAGGGGGGTGACGTCCAGGAGAAGCACGTCCTTCACCTCGCCGCCCAGGACGCCTGCCTGGATGGCGGCGCCGATGGCGACGCACTCGTCCGGGTTGATGCCCTTGAAGGGCTCCTTGCCGGTGATGTTCTTCACGGCATCCTGCACAGCGGGGATGCGGGTGGAGCCGCCCACTAAGATCACCTTGTCAATCTGCTGGGCTGTGAGGCCTGCATCCTTCATGGCAGTCTGCATGGGGCCGATGGTGCGCTCCACCAGGTCGTGGGTCAGCTCGTTGAACTTGGCACGGGTGAGGGTGATGTCCAGGTGCTTGGGGCCGTTGGCATCTGCCGTGATGAAGGGCAGGTTGATGTTGGCGGCCATGACGCCGGACAGGTCGATCTTGGCCTTTTCGGCGGCTTCCTTCAGGCGCTGCCAGGCCATGCGGTCCTTCTTCAGGTCGATGCCGTTTTCCTTCTTGAAGACCTCGGCGATGTAGTCCACCACCCGGTCGTCAAAATCGTCGCCGCCCAATTTGGTGTCGCCGTTGGTGGCCAGCACTTCAAACACGCCGTCGCCGATCTCCAGGATGGACACGTCAAAGGTGCCGCCGCCCAGGTCGTACACCAGGATCTTGTGGGCATGGTCCTTGTCCAGGCCGTAGGCCAGGGAGGCTGCGGTGGGCTCGTTGATGATGCGCAGCACCTCCAGGCCTGCGATGCGGCCGGCGTCCTTGGTGGCCTGGCGCTGAGCGTCAGAGAAGTAAGCGGGCACGGTGATGACCGCCTGGTTGACGGTTTCGCCCAGGTAGCTCTCCGCGTCCTTCTTCAATTTCTGCAGCACCATAGCGGAGATTTCCTGGGGGGTGTAGTCCTTGCCGTCGATGGACGCCTTGAAGTTGCTGCCCATTTCCCGCTTGATGGACGAAATGGTGCGCTCAGGGTTGGTGATGGCCTGGCGCTTGGCAATCTGGCCTACCAGGCGCTCGCCTTCCTTGGTGAAAGCCACCACGGACGGCGTGGTCCTGGCGCCTTCAGAGTTGGGGATCACAACGGGCTCGCCGCCTTCCATCACTGCCACGCAGGAGTTGGTGGTGCCCAGGTCAATGCCGATGATTTTTGCCATGAAATTCTTCCTCCGTTGATAATCGATTTCGATAAATTGTCCGCTTGTATGTGATCAGCCCGGAACGACCCGCACCATGGCGTGCCGCAGGACTGTATCGCCCATTTTGTAGCCGTTCAACACCACGTCGCACACGGTGCCGGGCTCGCCGTCTTCAGGCGTGGCCTGGGCCACCGCATCCTCCAGGGTGGGATCAAAGGGTTCCCCCAGGCGGCGGATCATCTCCACCCCCCGCTGGGACAGGGTTTCCTGCAGCTGGCGCTGCACCAGTTGGACACCCTTGTACAGGGGATCGTCCTCCCGGGGTTCCAGAAGGGCGCGCTCCAGGTTGTCGCAGACCGGCAGCAGGGTTTTGATGAAAGCCCGGGCGCCGTCGTCGAAGCTTTCAGCTGCCACCTGGCGGTTGCGCCGGCGGAAGTTGTCAAAATCCGCCTGGACCCGCTGGGCCATCCTGAGGTATTCCTCGCTCTGGGCGCGGGCCGCTTCCAGCTGCTCCTCCAGGGACAGTTCGGCGGTGTCTTCCGCCGCCTGCTCCTGCGCCTCCTGCTGCTCCTGCAGCCTGTCCTCTTTGTTCTTCTTGCTCATCATGTCCTCCGTTGTTGGCTCAGCTGCTGTCAGCCGCTGAACATCTCATTCATCGCCTGGCTGGCCACCCTGAGGGTGCCAAACACGCTGGCGTAGGGCATCCGGGTGGGGCCGATGAGGCCGATGGTGCCCCGCTGCCCCCTGCCCAGGCGGTATTCCGCCAGGGCGATGCTGCAGTTCTGCATGCCTTCGATGCCGTTCTCCGGCCCGATGTGGACCAGCAGTTCCCGGCCGCCCGTCTCCCGCACCAGCCCCAGCAGGGCTTCCTTGTTGTCCAGGGCATACAGCAGCTGGCGGGCTTTTTCTGCCTCCTGGTACTCGGGAAAGCCCAGGATGTTGTGGGTGCCGCAGATGGTGAGCTGGTCTTCTGCGCTTTGGCGGTCCATCTGGCTGGCCAGGTCCATGATGCCTTCCAGCACCTGGGGATCCCCCGGGGACTGGTGGGCGAAGACCTGCAGGGCCGATTGGACCTCGCTTAAGGTGCGGCCTGCAAACTGCTCCGACAGCATCCGGCTGATGGCATACAGGGCGTCTGCATCCAGGTGCTCGGATACCTGCACCATGGTGTCCCGGATGATGCCGTAGTCGGTGACAATCACCAATAGGGCCAGGGCCCTGGACACCGGCACCAGCTGCAGGGTGGCAATCCGCATGCTTTCCTGCCGGGGCAGCAGCACAAAGGAGGCATAGCTGGTGAAATCGGCCAGGGCGAAGGCGGCGCTGCGCACCACATCCTCCAGGTGACTGACCCGCTTGACAAAGGCGGCACGAAAGGCCTCGTTGTCCGGCTGGCTGACCAGGCCTTCCTCCATTAGCATGTCCACATACAGGCGGTAGGCCAGGGTGGCCGGCACGCGGCCCGCAGACACATGGGGCTGGATCAGGTAGCCCATCTCCTCCAGGTCGCTCATCTCGTTGCGGATGGTGGCGCTGGACAGGTGGGGCAGGTACTTCCGCGCGATGGTGCGGGAGCCCACCGGGGTGGCGGTGAGGACATAGTCATCCACAATGGCACGCAGGATGCGCTTCTTGCGGTCTTCCATGG
>DAITOE010000222.1:0-2819 GCA_036834245.1 Clostridia bacterium
AGGCGGCAGACCTGCTGCTGGCCTCCCTGGGCGGGCCGGACCTGTGCATCGGCGGCATCGGCCTGAACGGCCACCTGGCCTTCAACGAGCCCCAGCCGGAATTGAGCATTGAAGAGTTTTCGGCCCTGGGCTCCCGGGTGCGGGCCATTGCCCCGGAAACCCGCGCAGCCAACTGCATGGGGGACCTGAAGGGGGCCCTGGAAGACATGCCCACCCACTGCGTCACCCTGGGCATCAAGCAGATCCTCTCCTCCCGGAAGGTGGTGCTGGGGGTGTTCAGGGACTGGCACCGGGGGGTGCTCCGCAGGGCCCTCCACGGCGAACAGACCACAGATTTCCCCGTCACCCTGCTGCAGTCCCACCCGGACGCCCTGATCATCAGCAACGCCACCGCTGCCGGCTGATTAAAAAACTATAAAGCCCCTTTGCCGCAAACCGGCAAAGGGGCTTTCTGCTGGGGAAATAACTACTTTTGCGGTGTTAGCCGCCTACTTTCATGTCCCCGGCCTTGATCCATCCTGCCTTTCTGAAGCCGATGCCGATCAAAAAGGTCAGCAGGGCCGGCAGCAGGAAGTGCATCAGCACAATCTGCCCCAGGAGCAGCAGACTGTCTGCCCCCTCCGGCCGGCTGGCCCAGGCGCCAAACTGGCCCACCAGGCCGCTGGTGCCCATGCCGGCGCCCAGGGGGTTGTTGTGCATCTTCAGCAGCACCGTGCTGACTGGGCCCAGGATGGCGGAGGTGAGGATGGGGGGCAGCCAGATGACGGGCTTTTTCAGGATGTTGCCAAACTGCAGCATGGAGGTGCCCAGGCCCTGGCTGAGGAGGCCGCCCAGGCCATTGTCCGGGAAGGACTGCACCGCAAAGCCGATCATATTCGCGCAGCAGCCCACGCAGGCTGCGCCGGCGGCCAGGCCGTCCAGCCCCAGGGAGATGGCGATGGCGGCGGAGCTGATGGGGGCCGTGAGGGCCATGCCCATCACCACGCTGACCACGATCCCCATGGGCAGGGGCTGCAGCCGGGTGGCTTCGTTGATGAAATTGCCCAGGGCGTTCATGGCACTCATAATCGCCGGGCCGGTGAAACGGGCCACCAGGCCTCCTGACACGATGGTGACAATGGGGATCAAGACGATGTCCACCGGCGTTTTGCCGGCGATGAAATGCCCGGCTTCTGCGCCGATTACCGCCGCCAGGTATGCTCCCACCGGCCCGCCCAGCTGGTAGCCCAGGGCACCGGTGATGGCGGAGGAGAAGACAGCCAGGGGCTTCACCTTCAGCCCGTAGGCCACCGCCACGCCGATGGCAGCACCCACCACGGGGGAGGAGGCGCTGGCCATGTTTGCAAAATCCTTCAGGAAGGACAGGCCGGGGATGCCGGACAGCTGGGAGAGGATCAGCCCGATGATCAGGGAGGCAAACAGCCCCAGGGCCATGGAGCTCATGGCGTCGATGAAATACCGCTGGAAAAATGCCTGTGCCCGCTTGCTGCCTGTCTGTGTCATGCTGCCCTCCACAAATTGCCGTGTTCCTGGACATTATATGCGCCTGCAGCCAAAATGCAAAGGAATCCGCCCTGGTCTGCCGTTTTATTGAGGAGCCCGGGGCGGATTTACTTACAAAACCCTGACGGTTCAAACTCAACCTCACCACATCATTCGCATCGCTTTTGATTCAGCCTAAGGGCCAGCCAAACCGGCAGGCTTTCAAAACCCTCAACCCATCAGTGCAATTATGTTTCCGTTCAGAATATACAACGGACAACCTCGATATTGACAGATAAATTTCTGTCTGGCAGCGTAACTGTACATAACCGTCCTATGCAGCAAACGAAAACATTCTTTGGCACGCACCGTTTCATGATTCAGGTGCCACTGCCCTTGATTTCCCTGATGTTATCAGGGTTATTCGCAGTGTCACCAGCAGCTCTACACCGCTGCTGTCTATCTACACATCTCCACGCACCCACCCGCCGCAACTGCAACGCCCATAAATACTAAACGCACTCTTTAATGCTTCCATGAACCGGTCTTTTTGCGTCTCTGCGTCGTCTCATTCACTCAGCGTAGGCTACGGCTACGCCTCGTTCCTTCGACTTAGCAGAGCCATCAAAAATCCTCGGTCCATGAGTGCATTAACTCGTGTGTTTAGTATAAAACCCGACAATCTGTCAAAAACCCCACCATTCCCTCCAAGTTGACACAATCCCCGTCCTGTGCTATTTTCTTTCTTGTTAGTTTGTCTAACTATCTAATTTGGAGAGAGGGAGAGGGACCGCCTGATGGATGCATTTGCGGAAGCGCTCAACGACCTGCTGGTCAACACCTTCCATGACATTTTGAAGCTGGAAGAGGAAGCCCTGCGGATCAGCAGCGCCTCCCGCCTGTCTATCAGCGAGATGCACCTGCTGGAGGCCATCGCCAAAGGCAGGGGCCAGGGGCGCAGCATCACGGACATCGCCCGGGAACTGGACATCACCCTGCCCTCTGTCACCACCGCGGTGAACAAGCTGGTCCGCAAGGGCTATGTGGAAAAGGTCAGGAGCGAGGACGACAAGCGCCAGGTCTTTGTGGTCTTGACCCGGGAGGGCCAGCGGGCGGAAACCTCCCACCGCTTTTTCCACCGCAACATGGTGCTGGGCGCTTCCAAAGGCCTGAAGGAAGATGAAAAAGCTGCCCTCTTGAAAGGCCTCAACAACCTCCATGCCTTTTTCCGCAGCCAGCAGGAAAAGCTGGTTGCCAATGGCGAACAGGCCCTGGAGGAGCTGGAAGAAAGCCGGGTCATGCTTTAGCCCCGGTCAGTACGCCGCTACAAGGAGAGA
>DAITOE010000223.1:0-2815 GCA_036834245.1 Clostridia bacterium
GTGAAGGCGGACGGCCTGCTGTATGGCAGCTCGCCCACCCCCATGCAGGTGCGCATCCCGGCTCCCGGCACCAACACCACCATCGGGGTTGTTGCGGTTGACTGCAAGCTCACCAAGGACCAGGCCACCCGCCTGGCGGACGTGGCCCATGACGGCCTGGCCCGCACCATCCGGCCCTGCCACACCCAGATGGACGGGGACACCCTGTTTGCCCTGGCCACGGAGCGGGTCATCCAGGAAATCAACTTCGTGAAGCTCT
This sequence comes from Clostridia bacterium, assembly GCA_036834245.1. GTDB lineage: Bacteria > Bacillota > Clostridia > Christensenellales > Aristaeellaceae > UBA6115. The sequence goes on from DAITOE010000223.1 coordinate 260, forward strand.
GCGCCGCCGCCCAGGAGGTTACCGCCCGGGCAGTGGCCAACGCTGTGATCCACAGCCAGGCATGATCAAGGGCATCGGGACGGATCTGTGCGAGGTGCGACGCATGGCGCAGCTGTTGACGGATTCGTCCTTTTTAATGCGCTATTTTGACGAAGCCGAACAGCAGCACATCCAATCCCGGGGCGCGCTGGCAGCGGACTCCATGGCGGGCATCTTCGCCGCCAAGGAAGCCCTGGTGAAAGCCCTGGGCACGGGCTTTGACGGCATCGGCCTGAAGGACATTGTGGTGGTTCATGATGCCTTTGGCGCGCCTTCCTACCAGCTGTTGGGCCCGGCACTGGAGCGGGCACGGGCGATGAAAGTGACCCGGATGCACCTGAGCATCAGCCACGACGGCGGCATGGCCCTGGCCTTTGCCGTGCTGGAAGGGGAATGACATGCAAACCATCCTGACGCCGGATCAGATGCGGGCGCTGGAAAACTCGGCCTTTTCCCAGGGGGTGTCCACCCTCCTGCTGATGGAGGAAGCTGCCCGGGGCGCTTATCGCGTCCTCAAGGACATCCTGAAGGGTGTCACGGGCAAGGAGATTCTCTTCCTCATCGGCAGCGGCAACAACGGCGGGGACGGCCTGGCCATGGCCCGTCTGTGTGTTCAGGATGGGGGGCTGCCCAGGATGCTGTTGATTGCTGAGCCGAAGACGCCGGACGCCCTCACCAACCTGGCCTATTGCCAGGCCCTTGGCATCCCCATGCTGCGGTATGCACAGGACCCGGATGTTCAGGTATTCAGGAAGCCGGACGCGGTGGTGGACGCCATCTTTGGCATCGGTTTTCATGGTGCCATGCCGGCCAGCCTGGAACCCCTGGTGCAGGTAATAGATGGCTGGCAGGTGCCGGTGATCGCCCTGGACGTGCCCAGCGGCATCAATGCTGAAACCGGCACGCTTGCAGGCACTGCTGTCAAAGCCAGCCACATCCTGGCCATGGGTCACCTGAAAACCGGCCTGTGCCTGTGCCGGACAGAGCACGTTGGGGAGATGCGGGTCATCCCCCTGCACCTGCCCCAGAGGGCCTATCCCGATCCCTGCCATGCCGGCTGGATCACCGCCCTGGAGGAAACAGACCTGGCCCTCCTTTTGCCCCGGCGCCCCCGCAATGCCCACAAGGGCAGTGCCGGCCGGGTGCTGCTGTACATGGGCAGCCTGGGGATGGCCGGGGCGGCAGGCATGGCAGCCCAGGCGGCAGAGGCCTGCCTGCGCGGCGGGGCAGGCCTGGTGACGGTGGCCTGCGAACCGGAGATCATCCCCATCCTGCAATCCCTGGTGCCCAACGCCATGTGCCTGCCCATTGCAGATGCCATCAAACATCCCCCGGGCCACGACGTGCTGGCCCTGGGCTGCGGCCTGGGCCAGTCGGAAGAGATATGGGAGAACATCCTGGCTTTATGGAACCGGGGCAAGCCCAGCGTCTGGGATGCCGATGCCCTGAACCTGCTGGCGAATCATCCCATGCACCTTGGTGAGAAGGCGGTGCTGACGCCCCACCCCGGGGAGGCAGCCAGGCTATTGAACTGCGGGATTACGGATGTTCTTGAGAAGCCCCGTGATGCTGCAAAACAGCTGCAGGATGAATATGGCGGCACTGTCATCTTAAAAGGCGCCACCAGCATCATCACCAATGGCAGGCAGGTAGCCTTCAACCTGGTGGGCTCCCCGGCCCTGGCCAAGGGCGGCAGCGGGGATGCCCTGGCCGGCATCGTGGCAGCCCTGCTGGCAGATTCCATGGGAGACGCTCCTTTTGAGGCCGCCCGCACCGCCTGCCTGTGGCACGGGATGGCTGGGAAGGAAGCGGCGAAGGAACAGGGCGAGCGCTCTGTTTTGACCCGTGAGGTCATTGCCAGCCTGGGCAAGGTGGCAAAGCGGGAATAGGCTGTATCCGGAGCGTTTATTGCCTGGTTACAATATGCAGTACATCCGGTGATTCAAACACCCTGGGCAGAAAGTCCGGGTAGATTTTATTTTTTCCAAAATCTGTCATGGGCACCCACACCAGGCGCTCCGGCTGATTGTTCAGTGAAACGCCTGTGGCTTTAATACTCTCCAGGTCCCCCGGTTTCATCAAAAAATAAAGAGCCAATTCATGGCATTTCATATTGTCGGGATAAATGCCCATGTCGCTATAAAACAGGTTCTCATGGATGGCTGCCAGGCGCTCAATCTCCATCAGGACGCCGGTTTCCTCCAGCACCTCCCGGATCACCGCCTCCTCAGCGGTTTCGCCCAGCTGCACCGCGCCGCCCACGGAGTACAAATAATCCACACCGGGGTTGGTGGCCATCAGGATGCTGTCACCTTGTCTGATGATGGCAGCGGCTCGGTAGCGGAACCAGTGCTTGTCCTGGGTGAAGCAGCAATCATATTGATCCATGAACGCCTCCTGATAGAAAAGAGGAGGAATCAATTATCCTCCCATTTCTCAGAGTAACCACAATACATTATATAATTCCGGGGTCCGGGGGGAAGAAGCCTGCCGCCGCCAGTGGCGGATGCAGGCAGG
>DAITOE010000224.1:0-2764 GCA_036834245.1 Clostridia bacterium
GGATGTAGGTGGCGCAGAGGCGCATGAGGATGGCGGGGGGCAGGTCGCGGTTTTCGTCCAGCTGTTTTAGTGCTGCCCACTCCGGGGCCTTGTGGTACTGCCGGAACCAGTGGTTCAGGGCGTCCTCTATGGTCCGGATGGTGGCGGCACTGGCTGGGGGCGGGGTGGGGGTGACGTTGGCAGCCTGGGTCAGGGGCAGAGCAAAGGACAGGCAGAGGATTGAAATCATAAAAATTCTCATTAACTTTTTCATGTTCTCACCTTTCTACAGGTAGTTTGTGTTGATTTGCTTGCTATGACTTTGGAAAGATTCCGGGGTCCGGGGATGAAATCCCCGGGCAGGGGTCTGGGGGTGAAACCCCCAGGCATCCCCATCGTCCCCACCCCTACCTGCTCTCCATAAACACCAACCGGGCCATCTCGGTGAGGTCCTGTAAGAAGGCGTCCACGGGGGCTTCGCCGCTTAGGTAGCGCTGGAGGTGGGTTTCCAGTTGCTGCTGGGCGGGGCCGTTGTCCAGGAGGCAGGAGTCGGTGAAGTAGCGGATGGTGGGGGCGATTTGGCGGAAACGGTCGATGCCCTCCTGCTGGATGATGTATTTGAGGCGGTCCTGGTCTGCCAGGTCCTGGTTGGCCGAGTCGATGCGGAACTGGTAGATCCGCAGGTCCTCGGAGGAGGCGGTGCCGCTTTTCTGGGCATCCTCCAGGGCCTTGGTGTATTTCGCTAGGTCTGCCTTTGTCCGCTGGATGGCTTCCTCGTAGTTGGGGTTGGGGAGGGGCTCATTGGCATCGGGGCGCAGGGCGTAGTAGGTGCGGGGGTCGGTCTGGGGGTCCAGGTAGATTTCCAGGAATAGCTGGGCCAGGTCCTGCCGGGGGGAGTTGGGGTTGATGACCATGACCTGCAGCCAGCCGGGCTGCTTGTGCTCCTCGCCAGCCTGGAAGGCGAAGGGGGGGACGGGGTCGTGGTGGTTGCCGAAGGTGTCGGGCACGGCGAAGGGGTTGCCGCCGCCGGAGAAGAGGTGCACCAGGGAGGGGGCGTTGCGGCTGTCGCCGGAGGACTCGCCCACAAACTCCTGGGGCCCCTGGCCGGCGGCCTTGGCAACCGCCAGGGCCTCCGTCATTTTGAGGAGGGTGTCCTTGAGGAGGGGGTTGTCGAAGGACAGGGGTTCTTCGGGGCTTTCGTACTGGCGGATGTAGCCCTGGATGACGGCCCGGAGCAGGCCTTCCTCGTCGGTGTCGAAGAGGAAATAGGCCTCCGGGTCCTCGCTGGCGTGGCGCTTGTTGAAGTTGAGCATGGCGTTAAAGAGTTCCAGGAAGGTTTCGGGGTAGGAGCTGTCCCCCATGTACTGCTGCCAGTGCTCCCGGACGATGAAGCCGGAACTGAGGTTGAAGGAGATGGGAAAGGCGCTGGGGCGCCCCTCCCGGTCCAGCAGCACCTGCCGGGCGGCGGGGTACATGGCCTGAACAGCATTGAGGAGCTTGTCGTTGGTGAGGGGGGCGGCGTAGCCCTTTTGGAGGAGGGCATAAAGGGCGGGGTCGGCCTGAAGGGCGAAGAGGTCGGTCTCGGTGTCCCCGTTTCGGACCAGCTGCCCGGCGTCGGCGGCGGTGAGGTGGCCCCCCTCCAGGAAGAGGGCGGTGCCGGGGGACTGCTGGTGGAAGCGGGCCTTGATGTCAAACTCCATGAAGCTGCCCTTGATGGTGAGGGCATTGCCCAGGTCCAGGATGCCGCCGGTCTTGCGGATGGCGGTTCCCTCCCAGCCCGGGACGGCGTAGTGGCTGTCGGGGAGGGGGATGCCCCGGGACTGCCCGGGGGCGATGTGGCTGAGGGCCAGGATGGCGGTGGGCTGGAAGGGGCCCTGGGCCCTGGACATGAACAACTTGTTGGGGGTGGCGTAGTAGTAGGCGTCCAGCTGGGGGTCGTAGCCGAAGGCTCCCAGGGCGTTTTCGCCCTCGGTGTTGACACGGGGCAGGGCCATGGGCAGGGGGGTGATGGCCTCGGTGGCCAGGTCCAGTTCTGCCAGCTGCCAGACATGGCCTGCGCCCTCGGGAACGGCCCTAAGGAGCAGCAGGCTGCCGGGGCGGTAAGGGTCGACGCTTGTGGCCAGGTGGGTCTTGATGGTGCGGGTTGCGCCGCTTTCAAGGTCGCTGATGAGGAGGGTGATGCTTTCCAGGTCGGTCTCCATGTCGTAGTCGGTGAGGGTGGTGATGTAGCGATTGTCCTGGACAAAGCCCCGGGCGTAGACCCGCAGGTTGCCGCCCTCGAAATAGGCACTGTTGTCGATGTTGAAATCCCCCCAGTGCACCCCCTGCTCATCCAGGGTGCCGATGCGGCCGGTGCGGTGGTTGATGGCGTGGAGCTGGCCGTCCTTCACGAAGATGGCATCCACCAGGTTCTCCAGGGCATCCCGGGTTTCCTTCGGATAGTCCTCGTAGGGATCCTCGTGGGGGATGTGGGCGGGCTGGGGCGGCAGCTGGCAGAGGGCGCGGGGCTCGGCGTCCCCCAGGGTGTAGGCCACGAGGCTGCGCTGGCCGTCCCGGTCGCTTACGAGGGTGTAGAGGGTGCTGTCCAGCAGGACGGTGCTGCTGCCCCCCAGGGGAATGTCCAGGTCCTGGGCCTGTGCGCTGAAAGCAAACAGCAGGATCAGCAGGGCCAGGGAGAGCAGGGTGAGGAAGGGTCGTTTGCTTGTCATGGTGTTTTTCCTCCGTGGTTGTTGGATTTGGGCATCATCAAACACAGGGTGGCTGCATGCCGGGCCACCGGGTGGTG
>DAITOE010000225.1:0-2744 GCA_036834245.1 Clostridia bacterium
ATGCCGCAGTACTGGCGGCGCCAGCCCAGGCTGACCTCGAAATCCGCCACGTGGAACATCTTCTGCTCGTACTCCTGGGGGATCATGCCGTACTTGGGCAGAATCACCCGCACGTCATGCCCCTGCTCGGCCAGGGCCGGCGCCAGGGAGCCCACCACATCAGCCAGGCCGCCCGTTTTGATAAAGGGCACGCATTCGCTGGCTGTGAATAGAATTTTCATGGATCGTTCCTCCTTTTCGTCGGTACACGACCTTATGAGGCTATCAAACGAACGCTTAAATTGTCAAGTTTTTGGCCACCACCAGGGGGTAGCTGCGGGGGGCGATGAGGCGCACGTTGTCCCTGAGGGTGGTCTGCTTGTCCAGGATGCAGTTCTCCACCTCAGCGTTCCGGGAGATGACGGCATCCTGCATGATGATGGAGTTGCGGATCACGGCCCCGGGCCGCACCACCACGCCCCGGAAGAGGATGGAGTTTTCCACCGTGCCTTCGATGAGGCAGCCGTCCGCCACCAGGGTGTTGGTGACCAGGGAATCCCCGGCATAGCGGGCAGGCATCTCGTCCCGCAGTTTGGTCCAGATGGGCTTGTCATCCCGGAACACCTGGGCGCGCAGGTCGTCGTTTAAGAAATCCATGTTGGCCTGGTAATAGCTTTCCACGGAGTCCACCATCCACACCCGGCCCGGGCATTCGAAGGCGCCGATGCGGTAGATGCGCTCCTGGACCATCTGGGCGATCATCTCCCGGGAGAAATGGTGCTGGCCGGAGGCCACCGCCCGGTCGATCATGTCGATGAGCAACTCCCGTCTGGCGATGAAGGCGCCCACATAGGTGTTTTCGAAATGAGGAATGGTGGGGTCCAGCTCGATCTTGGTGACCAGGTCCCCCGACAGCTCCAGGTAGCGGCCCCGGGCGTTGCGCCTTACGTTGCGGTCCTTGGTGTACAGCAGGGTGAGGTCCGCCTTGTTTTCCAGGTGCTGGGCCATCATGTCCCGGAAATCCACCTGGTAGAGCACGTTGCTGTCGGAGACCACGATGTTGCGCTCCGTGCTGCGGCGCATGAAGTTGGAATTGGTGTGCAGGGCATCCAGCAGGCCCTCGTACACCCCCACGTTTTCCCTGGACATATAGGGGGGCAGGATGGTGAGGCCGGAGCGCTTGCCGTGGAGGTTCCATTCCCGGCCGCTGCCCAGGTGATCCATCAGGCTGTGGTAGTTCTTTTGCATGATGATGCCGATGTTCTTCACCCCGGAGTGGATCATGTTGGCCAGGGTGAAGTCAATCAGCCGGTAGCGGCCCAGCATGGGCAGGGCGGCGGTGGCGCGGTAGCGGGTCAGCTCCTGGAGCTCGTCCACCCGCTCCCCGGTGTAAATCATACCTACAATATCTTGTTTCATCGCGTCTTCCCTCAATCTCCAAGCTGTTCGCCGGCCTTGAGCACATGGCCGGGTGCCACCACGGTCTTGCTGCCGACCACGGCGATGTCGCCTTCTTCTTCGCCGATCCGGGCGTTTTCGCCGATGACGGCGCCTTCTGCCACAATGGCCCGGCGGACGATGGCCCCCCTGCCAATCTGGGCATGGGGCATGATCACTGCGTCAATCACCTGGGCCTCCGGGGCCACCTTCACGTCTGCTGACAGCACGGAGTGGACCACCTTGCCGTAGATTTCGCAGCCTTCCGTCACCAGGGAGTTCTTGATGACCCCGCCGGGGGAGGCGAAATGGGGCGGTTCCCCCACGTTGCGGGCGTAGATGCGCCACTTGCGGTCGTGGAGGTTGATGGGGGGCGAGTCCAAAAGCAGGTCCATGTTGGCGTCCCACAGGCTTTCGATGGTGCCCACATCCTTCCAGTAGCCGCCAAAGGACCAGGCCACCAGGTGCTCGCCTTTTGCCAGCATGGTGGGGATGATGTTTTTGCCGAAGTCGTTCTGGCTTTTGGGGTCGCGCTCGTCCTCACTCAGGTACTGGCGCAGCTTGTCCCAGGTGAAGACGTAGACGCCCATAGAGGCATTGTTGCTCTTGGGGTGTTTGGGCTTCTCCTCAAACTCGGTGATGCGGCCCTCGCTGTCGGTGTTCATCAGGCCGAAGCGGCTGGCATCCTCCCAGGGCACCGGGCGCACCGCCACGGTGAGGGCGGCCTCCTTCTTGATGTGGTAGGCCAGCATCTCGGCATAGTCGCATTTGTAGATGTGGTCGCCGGAGAGGATCAGCACGTACTTGGGGTTGAACTGCTCAATGAAGGCCAGGTTCTGGTAGATGGCGTTGGCCGTGCCCTTGTACCACTCCCCCTCCTCGCCCTTGGAGTAGGGGGGCAGCACGAAGACGCCGCCGTCGGATTTGTCCAGGTCCCAGGGGGCGCCGGAGCCGATGTAGGAGTTGAGCTCCATGGGCTTGTACTGGGTGAGCACCCCCACGGTGTCGATGCCGGAGTTGGTGCAGTTGGACAGCGGAAAGTCGATGATCCGGTATTTGCCGCCGTAGGGCACCGCCGGTTTGGCGACGTGGCGGGTGAGGATGCCCAGCCTGCTTCCCTGTCCGCCTGCCAGCAGCATGGCTACGCAGGTTTTGTGTTGTTGCATTCCCTCATTCCTCCTTTTGGTCTGTATCGTCATCGGCTGATGCGCCAGGTGAACTGTCCTCTTCTTCCGGTTCTTCCGGCAGGGGCTCCTTGTCGTAGGTGAAATAGACCGTGGCCAGGGGCGGCACGCAGACCTGCACCGAATAGGGCAGGTTGTTGCACA
>DAITOE010000226.1:0-2743 GCA_036834245.1 Clostridia bacterium
GTTGGCGGAGCCGGGAAAGGCGTTGAGCAGCAGGTAGCCGATGGCCAGGGAGCTGACAGACAGCACCGCGATGGCGGCGTCCCCCTTGATGCGGGCGCCCTGGCCCCGGCCCATCAGGAGGACGGAAAACAGCACGGTGAGGGGCAGCACCAGCAGCATCTGGTCCATGACCTTCAGGGCTGTGGCCATGGCGATGGCGCCAAAGGCGATGTGGCTCAGGCCGTCCCCGATGTGGGAATAGCGCTTTAATACCAGCACAACCCCCAGCAGGGAGGCGCACAGGGCCACCGCCACCCCCACGATGATGGCGTAGCGCACAAAAGGAAACTGCAGGTAATGGAGCAATTTGTTGAATAAATCTGTCACAGGGCCTCCTTCAGGGTGTAGAGGCGGCCCAGGTCGCTCCTCAGGTAGTCCCCGGCGGTGCCGAAAAACAGGGGCTTGCCGGCCAGGTGCAGGATGTGGGAGGCGTAGCGGGCGGCGGACTGCATGTCGTGGGAGATCATGATGATGGTCATCCCCTCGCGGTTTAGGGAGTGGATCAGTTTGTACAGCTCCTCGGTGATGTTGGGGTCCAGGCCGGCAGCGGGCTCATCCAGCAGCAGCATGGTCTGGGCAGCGCACAGGGCCCGGGCCAGGAGGACCCGCTGCTGCTGGCCGCCGGAAAGGGTGCGGTAGCTGGCGGCGGCAAGGTCCCGGATGCCCAGGCGCGCCAGGGCATCCATGGCCTGCTGTTTGTGCATCCGGGTGTAGAAGGGGCGGCGGCCCAGGCGGTTTAAGCAGCCGGACAGCACCACCTCCCGGACGGATGCCGGGAAGTCCCGCTGCACCGGGGTTTGCTGGGGCAGGTAGCCGATTTCTTCCCGCCGCAGGCCCTCTTTCATGGTGATTTTGCCTGAAAGAGGGGCAATCAGGCCCAGGATGGCCTTCATCAGGGTGGTTTTCCCGGAGCCGTTCTCGCCCACGATGCACAGGTAGTCCCCGGGGTTCACATGAAAACTGAGGCCGGAGAGCACGCTTTTGCCCTCATAGCCCAGGTTCAGGTCTTCACAGGTCAACAGGGCCTGCGGCGGGAAGATGCTCATAGGGCCTGGTCCAGAACGGCCAGGTTGTCTTCCATGATGGCCAGGTAGCTGACACCGTTTTCGATGTCCTCCCGGCTCACGGACTGCATGGCGTTTAAGGTCATGACCGCCTGGCTGCGGCTGTCTGTGGTGCGCACCACGGCGTCCGCGATGCGGCCGTCAGAGCCGTCCAGTTTCATCACGACCTTTAAGGACAGGCTGTCCACCTTGCCAGACAGGAAGGCGATGGTTTCAAAGGAAGCCTCGGTTTCTGCGGAGCAGCCTGCGAAGGCGGCGTAATAGGTGATGCCGTAGTCGTCCATCAGGTAGCGGAAAGGGAAGCGGTCGCCAAAGAGCAGCACCTTTTGATCCTTGCTGTCCAGGAGCTGGCTGTATTGCGCGTCCAGGTTTTTCAGCTGTTCAATGTAGGCTGCGGCATTGGCGGTGTAGGTCTCCCGGTGATCGGGGTCTGCTTCCATCAGGGCGTCCCGGATGGCGGCCACCAGCACCTGGGCATTGCGCAGGGAGAGCCAGATGTGCTCGTCGGCATGGTTGTGCACCCGGGCTACAGGCTGGGCGTCCTCATGGTCGTGGTCGTGATCATGATCTTCATCGTGTTCATGGTCATGGCCGTCATCGTGTTTGTGGTCATGGTGGTGGTCGCTTTCCTGCATGCCCTCCACCGTCAGATCCTGCTTCACATGGTCCCCCAGGGCGTCCATGAGGTTCAGAGGAATCTGGCGGGGGTTCACAGCCTCCTTCAGGGCATCCGCCACCCAGCGGTCCGAAGGGCCGCCGATGTAGATGAAGACATCAGCGCTGGACACCTGCACGATGTCTTCCACCGTGGGCTGGAAATTGTGCAAGTCGATCCCGGCGTCCTGGAGGAGGTGGAGGGAGACGGCCTCCCCGCGCTCGCCCAGCACCTGGCGGGTCCAGTCGAAAAGGGGAAAGCTGGTGACCACCACCCGGATGGGGCCGGGTTCAGCAGCCAGGGCAGGGATGGAAAGGGCGGACAGCAACAGCAACAAAGCCATGATGATGGCGGTTTTCCGGTACATTGTATTCTCCTTTAACGGTGATCCTTGTTGTTTTACATCAGGATGCGGGCGTCAAAGGCGCTTAATTCGACAGCTTGACTTTCAAAAAGACGGGGGTGAGGCGGGGCAGCAGGGGCAGATGAACCAGACGGAGCAAGCCGGTCTGCCGCCTGGCAGGCTTGTTGACAAGGACCAGGGACAGCAGCAGCAGGGTGGCCAGCAGCTTCTCATAGCCGCCAATCAGCTGGCACACCGGGCAGGCGTGGCTGTCATGCCCCTGCCCCAGGTGGTCCATGCCATGGCCCGCAGCGGCCAGCACCATCAGCAGCATCAGGGCCACCAGCAAGAGGGCGGCGGCCTGCTGAAGGCGGCGCAGCCGCCGGGGTTTGCTGGTGTGCACCCCGGCAGCAGAATGCTGCCCTGCCTGTGACCTGCTAATACCTGCCATCTACGCTCCTAAAACGAAACTGGGTTCCAAATATGGCGCAAGTTTATCACAGAACTGTTAATTCGGCAAGCCAAAATTTAACAATTTTGAAAGAAAATCAGAGACGACACAACCCGGCCCGGTTCTGTCCGGTTCAGCTCAGCAGGCCCTGTACAGGCTGCCGGCTTCTGATATAATGGAGGGCAATTCCT
>DAITOE010000227.1:0-2711 GCA_036834245.1 Clostridia bacterium
CCAACCAGCACGCCCAGGCGCTGCGCAGCCAGACCCAGCAGGAGCTGGACAGCCTTCTGGGCCATGTGGACAACACCGTGGCCACCCAGCTCAACGAGCTGCGCCTGATCCGCCAGAACCTGGTGAACATCCAGTTTGAAGACGGCGAGAACTGATATTTCATAGCCGCCACGCAAAAAGCGCTCCATTTCGGGGCGCTTCTTGCTTGCCAAACAGTGCGTTTTATTATTTCAAAGACTTCAGGGCGTCCTCATAGGCTGCAGCCAGCTGGGGGTCGCTCAAATCTGCGGTCTCAAAGAACTTGGATTTCAACTCCTCCGGCATCTCCACAATCCTGTCCGGGGTGATGCCCTCTTTATGCACCTTGTGCCCCAGGGGGGAGAAGTACTGGGCGGCGGTAAACTGGAAGCCGGTCACCTCGTCGCTCAGCGGCACCACATACTGGATGACCCCTTTGCCAAAGGTTTTTTCCCCCAGGATGAAGGCCCGTTTGTGGTCCTGCATGGCGGCGGCCAGGATTTCTGACGCGGAGGCGGAATGCTCGTTCACCAGGATGGTCATGGGAATCTGGTCCGCCCCCTGGTTGGTGGTGTGTTCCTTGCGGCGCTCAAAGCGGTCCATGGTGTAGTACAGCAGCTTTTTGTCCAGGAAGAGGTCGCCGATTTTTTCGGCATCCCCCACCCAGCCGCCGGGGTTGTCCCGCAGGTCCAGGATCAGATGCTGCATGCCCTTGGCCTTCAGGTCCTCATAGGCTTCTAAAAAGGCCTCCTTGCTGCCGCCGGCGAACTCAAAGAGGATGATGTAGCCCACCTTGTCGTCTATCAGCTTGTGCTCGGCCCGGTTCACCGTGATGTTGGCCTTGATTAGGTCAAAGGGCATCACCTCGCCGTTGCGGACGATTTCGATGTGCACTTTTTCGCCGGGAACGCCCCGCATGATGTCCACGGCGTCCTGCATGGTGGCGGTGGTCACCTGGACGTCCTCCACCATGTAAAACACGTCGCCCTTCTTCAGCCCTGCCCGCTCAGCAGGGGTGTTCTTGAACACCCGGACGATGGTGACGGAGCCGTCCTTGTAGTTGCCCAGCATCATCACGCCGATGCCGGCATACTTCCCGGAGTCATCCTCCTTCATCTTGGCCCAGGCTTCCTTGGGATAATAGAAGGAATAGGCATCCCCCAGGCCGGACAGCAGCCCCTGGATGGCGCCGTCCATCATGCTCTCGTCCTTGGGCTCCTCGTAAAAATAAGCCTCCACATACTGCTTGACTTCATCCAGCCGCTCGTATTGCTTGAGGCGCTCATACTCCTCCTTGGAGATGGTCACCGTCTCCTTGCTGCCGCCGGAAGAAAGCCAGCCGGCCCGGCCCAGGAAGGGGACAAGGAGCATCACTGCCAGCAGTGTGGCAAGAAGGCCGGTCAGGAGGCGCTTGTTGTTTTTCATGGTTAAACCCTTTCAGTCTTTGGTTCACGTCCTGCTGATGCTGGCGTCCCGCCTGCGCAGGTCATCGGTGAGTTTAAACAGCATAGCATCTTTGAAATGCCGCAGGTCCAGCCCGGACACCTTCTGGATTTTGTCCAGCCGGTACACCAGGGTGTTGCGGTGGATGTACAGCTCCCGGGCGGCATCCGTCAGGTTCAGGTCCTTGTTGAGGAAGACCTTCACCGTCTCCAGCATCTCGTCGCTGAAGAGCTTGGCCGTTTTCCGGTTGAAAACTGCGGTGATATACGGCTTGGCATGGTCCGGGGCGCAGTCCATGATGAAGCGCTCCAGGATCATCTCGCCGTGGGGATAGATCTGTGTTTCGGGCCGGAAGACGCTGCCGATCTGGATGGCTTTCTGGGCCTCATCAAAGGACCGGGGCAGGTCCATGAGGCTGTCCGCTGCCTCGCCGATGCCGATCAGGACGTGCAGGCCCAGCTCGTTTTGCAGGGTATCCAGCAGGGCCATGGCGTACTCCGTCAGCTCCTCGGCACCTTCTTCGGTCAGGTCCCGGGCCACCGCCAGGCTGCGGGCGTCCAGGGGAATCAGCAGGTCATCCTCCGATACCGGGATGTATTCGCTCAAAGTATCGTGGGGGAGCTGCTGGTGGGGCTTTGAGAAATGGAGGTAGACAATGGCCCGGGGCCTGGCCTGGGGGATGCCGTGGTCATGCACCAGGGCATCCACTTCCTGGGGGCTGGTCTGCCCGTTGAGCAGGCGCTTCAAGGCATTGCCCAATTCCGAGGTGATGCCCCGCTCCTGTTTGATGGATTTGATCAGCCGTGCGCACAGCAGCAGCAAATCGCGGGATTCGGGCCTGTCCTGGGTGGCCAGGGTGTAACCTTCCAGGCCGGGCAGGACCAGGAACAGGTAGCCGGACTTGCTCACCGGCGTGTTTTCCTGCAGCCGGTCCGGCATGAGGAAGCTGTCCGGCTGGCGGGGCACCACACAGCGCCCCTGCTTATCCAGCAGGAACACCGCCTGGTTCAAACTTGAAAACAGCGCATCTGCTTCCTGTAGCACAATGTCCGGCAATCTGACCACCTCGCTTTGGGATGAATTGAGTATAGCACGTTCAAGTACCCTTGCAAACAAAGGCCGGGAACAGGGGTGGTTTGTTTACGGATTCTTCATCAATCTGCCGGCCTGCGCCTGGCCAAAATGCGTTTTTGACAAAGGAAAACGGGTCCCGGATTGAAACCCCAAGTGCAACAGAGATGAGCGAAAAA
>DAITOE010000228.1:0-2699 GCA_036834245.1 Clostridia bacterium
CGCCATCCGCCGCAAGATGGCCTTTTGCCCGGAGGACCGCAAGCGGGACGGCATCATCGGCGACCTGTCCATCCGGGAGAACATCGCCCTGGCCATCCAGGCCACCCGCGGCTTCATGAGCCCCCTGCCCAAGGCGGAGCAGCAGGAGCTGGCGGACAGGTACATCAAACTGCTGTCCATCGCCACCCCGGATGCCGAGAAAAAGGTGGGGGAACTGTCCGGCGGCAACCAGCAAAAGGTGATTTTGGCCCGCTGGATGGCCACCAATCCGGACCTGCTGATCCTGGACGAGCCCACCCGGGGCATCGACGTGGGGGCCAAGGCGGAAATCCAGCGGCTGATGCTGGAAATGTGCGAGGAGGGCAGGGGCATCATCTTCATCAGCTCCGAAATGGACGAGATCATCCGCTGCTCCAACCGCATCATCGTGATGCGGGACTTGAAAAAGGCGGCGGAGGTGGACGGCTCCTGCACCCAGGCGGACATCCTGGCCATCATCGCCGGGGAAGGCGCAGAGGAGGAGGCAGTATGAAAAAATCCGTGATGCAAAGCGCCTTCCTGCGCTCCAAGCTGTTCTGGGCCATCGTCGCCCAGCTGCTGATTTTGCTGGTGGGCTTCATCCTGCGGCCGGACTTTTTAAGCATCCAGCTGCGCACCCTAAGCGACGGCACCACGGTGCTGTACGGCACCCCCATCGACATTTTAAACCGGGCTTCCGAAATCACCATCATCGCCATGGGGATGACCCTGGTGATCGCCCTGGGGGGCACCGACATCTCCGTGGGCGCCCTGGTGGCGGTTTCCGGGGCCATCGCCCTGAAGTTTTTGCGCTGGGACGTGCTGGTATACAACACCCCGGGGGATTACACCGTGCAGCCCTTCATCCTGGTGCTCCTGCTGCCCCTTCTGGCCTGCACCCTAATGGGCCTGTTCAACGGCATGCTGATCGGCAAACTGAAGCTCCAACCCATCATCGCCACCCTGATTCTCATGGTGGGGGGGCGGGGCATCGCCCAGATTGTCACCAACGGCAAGCAGTTCACCACCCAGTACAGCCCCTTCAAGTTCATCGGCAACGGCAGCATCCTGGGCATCCCCCTCCCCATCATCATCACCCTTCTGGTCATCCTGCTGGTGTCCCTTTTTGTGCGCAGGACCTCCTACGGCATGTTTGTGGAGTCCGTGGGCATCAACCCCAGCGCCAGCCGGGTGTCCGGCCTGCGCTCGGACACCATCATCATCATCGCCTATGTGCTGACCGGCTTTCTGTCCGGCATCTCCGGCCTCATCTATTCCAGCCGCATCTCCTCCAACGACAGCAACAATGCCGGGCTGGGCTACGAAATGGACGCCATCCTGGCGGTGGTTATCGGCGGCACCAGCATGACCGGCGGCAAGTTCAGCCTCTTTGGCACAGTGATCGGCTCCCTGATCATCCGCACCATCACCACCCTGGTGCTGTATTTCGGCATCGTGTCAGAGGCCATCATGGCCTTCAAGGCCCTGATCATCGCTGTGGTCATCGTGCTGCAGTCAGAGCCGGTGCGCAATGCCATCGCCAAGCGCCGGGACCGCAAACGCCTGTTGATGGGAGGTGAAGCCCGTGTCTGATCTCAGGCTGGCAGGCCAGGGGAAGGGCAGGCGCCTGCGCGCCCTGCTTACCAACCCCCAGTACCTGATGGTCTACGCCACCATCGGCATCTTCCTGATGATTTACCTGTTTGGCGCCCTGCTTTATGGCAACAAGGGCTTCACCTCGGTGCGCACCTTCATGCTGTTCTTCAGCGACAATGCCTACATCGGCATCTCAGCCGTGGGGATGACCCTGGTGCTCATCACCGGCGGGATTGACCTGTCCGTGGCGGCTGTGGCTTCCTTAACCGGCATGATCATCGCCTTTGGCACCTCGGTTTTGGGCCTGCATCCCCTGGTGTGCATCGGCATCGCCCTGGTGGTGGGGGTGGGGCTGGGGGCCCTGATGGGGGCCTGCATCCAGTACCTGAATGTGCCCCCCTTCATCACCACCCTCACCGGCATGTTCTTTGCCCGGGGGGTCACCTCCCTCATCAGCCGGGAGTCCATCTCCATCAAGCACGAGATGATCGACGCCCTGGCGGGCTTCAAGATCTACCTCATGTGGCCCAACGCCCAGGGGGAATGGGTCAAGATCAAGCCGGTGGCCAGTATCGATTTGAACACCATCGCCTTTGTTGTAATGATCATCATCGGCGCCATCATCCTGCAAAAAACCCGCTTTGGCCGCAATGTCTATGCCATCGGCGGCAACGAGCAGTCCGCCAACCTCATGGGCCTGCCGGTGGCCAGAACCAAGGTGCTGGTGTACAGCTTCAACGGCCTGTGCTCCGTGCTGGCGGGCATCTCCTACGCCCTGTATGTAAAGTCCGGCTGGAACCTGTCCCTAAACGGCAGCGAACTGGATGTCATCTCCGCCTGCGTCATCGGCGGCGTCATGCTCTCCGGCGGGGTGGGCTACATGTTCGGCACCCTCTTTGGCGTCCTCCTCAAGGCCACCATCCCCGCCATCATCACCTTCAACGGCTCCATGAACTCCTGGTGGGCCAAGATTTTCACCAGCGCCCTGCTGCTGCTGTTCATTATCATCCAGCGGGCGGTAATCGCTTCCTCCCAGCGCACCAAAAAGAAGGCAGGTCAGGGATAAAGCAGAGCGGTAAAAGTCA
>DAITOE010000229.1:0-2698 GCA_036834245.1 Clostridia bacterium
GGCGGCGCCCGCCCGGTACTGGGGGGTGGTGGGCACCTTGAAGCCGCTGTAGTCCACCAGTTCAAAGGGATAGCCGCCCCGGTGCCCGGTGTCATACAGGGGGCAGGACACCGTCACCTCATGCCCCAGTGCGGGCAGGGTGTTGGCATAGGCCACCACCACACGGCCCACCCCGTCCACGATGGGCAGGAAGGTGTCCGTCATCAATCCAATTCGCATCAAATAACCCTTTCCATTAATTAGAAGAAGGAACGACACCTGCATTATATTCATTCTTGTATAAAATGACAATCTTTGGATTGACAAGCAGGCAGGGAAGGGCTATCCTCATAACATAAGGTTTCGGAGGCAAAAATATGGGAAAAACGTTGGTCCTTGGGGTCATCGGAGCGGATGTGCATGCGGTTGGAAATCAGATTCTCAACTACGCGTTCACGGAAGCCGGCTTTAACGTGGTCAATCTGGGGGTGATGGTATCCCAGGAAGAGTTTATCGAAGCGGCCATTGAATCCGCTGCCGATGCCATCATTGTGTCCTCCCTGTACGGGCACGGCGAGCTGGACTGCCAGGGCTTCCGGGAAAAATGCGATGAAGCAGGTTTAAAAGGCATCCTCCTGTATGTGGGGGGCAACATCGTGGTGGGCAAGCAGCCCTTTGAAGAGGTGGAAAAGCGCTTCAAAGCCATGGGATTTGACAGGGTCTTCGGCCCTGGAACACCGCCGGAGGTGGACATCGCCTGCCTGCATGAAGACCTGGCAGACAAATAAACATGCGCGCCATTCTCCTGATTGACTTCGGGTCAACCTATACCAAGCTGACGGCTGTGGATCTGGATGCGCCCCGGGTGCTGGGTCATTCCCAGGCGTTCACCACCGCATCCACAGACATCTCCATCGGCTTGCAAAACGCCATGGCTGCCCTTGAAGCGTCCTGTGGCGTTTTGGATTATCAGGCCAGGCTGGCCTGCTCCAGCGCTGCCGGCGGCCTGAACATGGTGGCCTGCGGCCTGGTGCCCAGCCTCACCAGCAAGGCGGCAAAACTGGCTGCCTTCGGGGCCGGGGCCAAGGTAATCAAAACCTTTGCCTACCAGCTGACCCTGGGGGACATTGACCACATCAATCAGATCAAGCCGGACATCCTGCTTTTATCCGGCGGCATCGATGGCGGCAACAGCGAGGTCATTATCCACAATGCTGGGATGCTGAAGGGGGCGAAGGGGGATTTCCCCATTGTCCTGGCTGGCAACCGAAGCGCCCAGGACGAATGTGCGGACCTGCTCAAAGGCAGCGGCCACCCGGTGTACCGGGCAGACAATGTGATGCCGGCCATGAACCAGCTCAACATTGAGCCGGTGGCCAAGGTGATCCGGGAGATTTTCCTAAAGCGCATCATCCTGGCCAAGGGGTTGAACAAGGCCACCAACCTGGTGGACGGCATCCTGATGCCCACGCCTTCCGCCGTGCTGGACGCCCTGACGCTGCTGTCAAAGGGCGACAAAACCACCAAAGGCCTGGGGGAGATCCTGGCCGTGGATCTGGGGGGCGCCACCACCGATGTGTATTCCATCGCCAAGGGGCATCCCACCAACCCCACCACGGTGGTGCGCGGATTGCCTGAACCCTTTGTGAAGCGCACCGTGGAAGGGGACCTGGGCATGCGCTACAATGCCCTGGGCATCCTGGAAGCTGTAGGGGCAGACACCTTAAGCGAAATCAGCGGGCTGCCGGCAGAGGAAGTGGCGCAGACCGTGCAGGACTACCACGACAACCCCTCCGTTTTGCCGGACAGCGACAAGGCCTATGCGGTGGACAAGGCCCTGGCCTCCTCCGCCATTGCGGTGGCCCTGGCCCGGCACGCCGGTGTGCTGGAGCAGGTGTACACCCCCATCGGTCCCATCTACCAGCAAACCGGGAAGGACCTGACCCAGGTGGGCCGCCTGGTTGTGACCGGCGGCGCCCTGATTTATTCCAAACGCCTGGAAACCATCGTCACCGAAGCCCTGCGGCTGCAGGAGCCTTTTGCCTTGACCCCCAAGGAACTGCAGATATCTGCGGACAAGAACTACATCCTCTCTGCCCTGGGCCTGCTGGCAGGCTACGAACCGGCCACCGCCTTACATCTCCTCTTGGAATTTTTTGGAAGGGAAGAAGCATATGCAGTTGTCTAACAAAAAATGGGATCTGGATTTCTTCATGGAACAGCGCCAGGAGGTGCTCAAGGCATGGCCTACCGGCAACGATGTGGACCTGGGGGACGCGATTGCCTACCAGAAAAGCATCCCCAAGGAAAAGCGCTTCGTTGAGAAGCTCAACCAGGCGCTGAAGGCCGGGAAAACCCTGATTCAGCCCCGGGCCGGCGTGCCGCTGATCAACGAGCACATCGTGCTTCTCAGCCACCTGGAGACGGAAGGCGAGGCAGACCTGCTGCCCACCACCATCGACAGCTACACCCGTTTGAACCGTTATGAGGATGCCCAGCGGGGGATTGAAGAATCCAAAACCTCGGGCAAGGCCATGCTCAACGGCTTCCCGGCGGTGAACCACGGGGTCAGCGGCTGCAGGATGGTGACCAGTGCCCTGAAGGCCCCGGTGCAAGTGCGCCACGGCACGCCGGATGCGCGGCTGCTGTGCGAGATCACCATGGCAGGCGGCTTCACCAGCTTTGAGGGCGGCGGCATCTCCTACAACATTCCCTATGC
>DAITOE010000230.1:0-2694 GCA_036834245.1 Clostridia bacterium
GGAGGCCAGCATGGCAAAGCCGGTCTGGCGGCAGGCCATGACGTCGGAATGGTCGCCGAAGATGGACAGGGCGTGGGTGGCCAGGGTGCGGGCTGAGACATGGAACACGGTGGGTAGCAACTCGCCCGCGATCTTGTACATGTTGGGGATCATCAGCAGCAGGCCCTGGGAGGCGGTATAGGTGGTCGTCATAGCGCCGGCCACAAGGGAACCGTGCACCGCGCCGGCAGCACCGCCCTCGCTTTGCATTTCAGCCACGCGGACCTTCTGGCCGAACAGGTTTTTCCGGCCCTCTGCGGACCACTCGTCCACATACTCCGCCATGGTGGATGACGGGGTGATGGGATAGATGGCCGCTACGTCTGAAAATGCGTAAGCGATGTGTGCGACAGCACCGCTGCCGTCAATGGTGATCATTTTTTTTGCCATGATTTCCTCCTGGATTTTTTATCTTTGAACCCGGTGTCCGGGATTTCAAGCGGTCTTTGACCCCTTCAGTATAGCGATGACAGCCGCTGATTGTCAAGGATTTTTCGCATTCTGACAGGCGCTCAAATGCGTTGAAATTCCTCATTTTTTCCAATATCAGTTTCAGAATATCACAAAAATATCGAAAAATTCGCGTCAAAATTTGACAGTTAGATATGACTTACTTAAACGGGCGGATTTTTCGGATTGACTATCGTATGTCGATATAGTATGCTGTCAAAAACCCTGAAAAGGAGCCCATATGCACGGCATCAGCCCAAAGATCCAGGCCATTTACTGCCCCATGAGCGAAACCACCTTCTACGTGCTCCTCTCCCTGACGGAGCCCAACTACGGCTACAGCATCAGCCAGGAGGTGATGGACCTGACCCTGGGGGAGGTGCGCCTCAGCCCGGGCACTTTGTACGGCAGCCTGAAAAAGCTGCTGCAGGACGGGCTGATCCAGCTGGACCACCAGGTGGGCCGGCGGCGGCTGTATGTGCTGACGGAAGTGGGCGAAGCGCTGCTGGACATAGAAAAAAGGCGCATCAAGCGCCTTTTTGCCAATGCCCAGGGGATGGCATATCGGGAATAAATACGCTTGTTACACTGTTTCCGGCAGGATGAAGCGCACCGCCCGGGGGATGATCTGCAGATCAAATGACCGGCCGGTGATGATTTCCCCGTCCAGGCACAGGACGGTGTCCCGGCTGCAAGTGATGCGGGCCTGGCGGGCCCTTTTGTATAGAAGAATGTCTGAAAAGGCGGGGCTGGTGAGGTGCTCCCCCGCCTTGTAGCTGGCAATTTGTTTCAGCAGCCGGGTCAGGGACACCGGCTTCATGAGGCAGACCTCCATCCAGCCGTCGTCGTTGATGGCCCGGGGCGCCACCCGGAAGCCGCCCCCCACATACTGGCCGGAGGCGAAGGAGGCGGTGAGCAGGTCGCCTTCATACATCATTTCCCCGTCCACTGAAACCGCAACCCGGGTGCGCATGTGCCGGGTGACAGCGCTGAGCACCCCCAGGTAGTAGGCCCGGGGCCCGCCCATCAAGGGGCGGTGGCGGTTTTTCATCATGGCCGCGGCCGCATGGGCTTCCAGCCCCAGGTTCACCACGTTGATGGCGGCCTTGCCGTTCACCTGGATCATGTCCACCAGCACGGTGGGGGCCTGCAGCTGGCGCTTCAGGTCCATAAAACGGGCGGTGCCCCCGTAGATCCTGACATAATCATTGCCGCTGCCGCAAGGCCAGACCCCCACGGCAGCCTGGGGATAGCCCGCCAGGGCAGCGGCCACCTCCCCTAAGGTGCCGTCCCCGCCGGCGGCATAAAAGCGCAGGGGCCCCTGCTCCTGGGCGCAGACCTCCCGGACCAGCCGGCCGGCATCCCCCTCCCCGTTGGTGATGAGCATGGTGTAGGGCACATCGCCCAGGCCGGCCAGCTGCTCCTGCAGACGCTCCTTGGCGTTGCGGATGCCGGCAGCCGGGTTGAAGATGATGTAGTGCTGGGTGTCCATGGGCGGGCATAACCTCCTGCGTGACCTGGTTCAGGGGGATTATACCATCTTTTCCAAAGTAAAACGGGAAGCTCCTCGCTTCCCGGATATACGGCACCTATAAATGCAACACCTGCCGCACCTAAGACTAATCGCACCAACAATTTCAGGAAATAAGGGTCAAGGGCATGAAATGCCCTTGTGGGGTTTGGGGCAAAGCCCCAAATCGTCCCCTTCCCCCGTCCCCTGTCCCCTATCCCCTACATCTTGGCAATCACCTGCTCCAGCATCTCGTCCACCATCAGGAGCATGCGGGGCAGGTGGAAGGGTCCTTTGAAGGTGCTGCCTTTGCAGGGGGGCATGGTGGGCTTGCCGTCCCGGCGCAGGTAGCCGTACCACTCGCCGTATGCGGGGTCGGAAAAATAGGTCTGGCAGTAGTCGATGGTCTTGGTGAACCAGTTCAGGTACTCCTGTTTGCCGGTGTCCCGGTAGGCCATGAGGGAGGCGATGACGGTCTCATTGTGGGGCCACCACAGCTTCATGTCGTGCTCGTAGGCCTCCGGGGGCTTGCCCAGGCAGTCGATGAAGTAAAGGAGGCCGCCATATTCCTGGTCCCAGCCGGCATGGATGGCATCCAGGAAGAGGGCCTCGGTGTCGGCGTAGAGCTGCCGGTCCCCCAGGCGGTTGGCCTCTTCAAAGAGGAACCAGGCGCACTCGATGTCATGGCCGGGGTT
>DAITOE010000231.1:0-2678 GCA_036834245.1 Clostridia bacterium
GACCTGATAATCCCCGGCCAGTTCCGCTGTCATCACTGGCCGTTCCTCCGCCGGAAACAGGTGCGCCCGCAGGGAATAATTGATCTCAATCTTGATGTTGTCCCTGTTGCCGCTCACCCCTGTGTAGTCATACACCCAGGAATCCAGGCTGTGGGCGGCTTTTGATTTTTGATTGAGGGTATAGCCCTCCGCCAGCATATACCGGTCGATGATGTCACGGATCCGCCCTCGTTGCAGCAGCATCTCCTCCCTGCTGTTGTTGAAAAGATAATCCAGATCAATATCAACGGACAGGCGCGGCAAATCAAAGATGGTCAGGTTGATTGCGGTGCCGCCCTTCAAGGCAAGGTTGTTCTTCAATATGGGGTTTGTGTTCAACATCTGCA
Source organism: Clostridia bacterium (assembly GCA_036834245.1). GTDB lineage: Bacteria > Bacillota > Clostridia > Christensenellales > Aristaeellaceae > UBA6115. The sequence goes on from DAITOE010000231.1 coordinate 387, forward strand.
GGATGTCTGCCAGCCGGATCACCTTTTCCAGAGTGTCCCGGACAAAGCCCAATTCCCGGGCTCTTCTGCTGATATAGTTTCTGTCATACCGGGGCATTGTCCACACCCCCATGTTCCGCACCCTCAAACAGGCCGGCGGGGACCATCAGCTTCCACGCCTGCACATACACGTGGTGCTGGCCTGGCCCGCCTGACAGATACCGGGTGCTGTTTCCGATTTTGTCATTGCAAAACTGAATGAATCCATCGGAGAGTTGCAGTTCCTGCTGGTACTGCGCCAGCAAAAACCCCGTTCGCTGGTACAGGCCCTGGGTATCGTATGCCGCCAGGTATTTGATGAGCCGTGTTTCCTCCAGAAAAGTGATCCCCTGCAGACAAACCAGCAGTTCCTCCAGCCCGCCCACCTTGTTCACGTCCTGGATGCTGTCAATCACCGTGCGCTCCAGATCCGTCAGACGAACCCCGGTTGTATGCCGTGCTTCAACCACGCCGTCATTCATTTTTGATGCGATGTACCGGTAGGTGACATGGTCAAATGCAAAGGCTTTGAACCTGGTGTCCGAAGATACATACACTTCGTTGAACACCTGGTTTGCAAGCCCGTAGTACTCAAAGGCGCTGTGATGGGATAGATAGGCGGATGCCGTGATTGCACAGGCAATTTGATAGCGGCTGGCAACAAGCTGCCCAGTGGCAGGGTTGATGGCGGAATAAATATTGTTCCGCACCTTCTGAATCAGCCCTTTTCTGGCCAGCTGCCGAAGATGGAAATATGCAGTTTTTCTGTTCCCCGTTATTCCCTGGGCCTCATCGATTGTGAACACGGGGTATTGGGCCAATTGCCGGTATACATCCACCATTCACACCTCAGTTTTTTAGACAGGTCTGCATTGCTCCAGTTGTTCTGCTTTAATTTTAGCGCGAAACTCTCAATATGTAAAGAATTTTGTGCGGTTTTTAAAAATTATTGCAATAATCAAGGGCAATCTCAGCTCTCCCCATGACCCCCTGGCCCTTCCCGGTACCGTTCCAGCCGCTCTGCCAAGTTCCCGGTATGCAGCTCGAAGAGGTGGTTGTCGTGGTCATAAAAATAAATGGAGCGGCCCTCCCCGGGCACCCGGTCCCGGCCTGGGCGGATCTCCAGCCCGGCCTGATTGATCCTTGCCAGCCAGGATTCATAGTCTGCCTCGTCAATCTGCAGGGCGATGTGCTGGTAGCTGCGGGGCGGGGCCTCCCCTTCCATCACCGCAAACCAGGTGTCCCCCAGCAGGAAGAAGATTTCCTTTGCGATGGAAAATCCCTGCTCCCCGGAGGCATAGACCTCCCGGGCCCCCAGGACGTCTTCAAAGAAGGCCCGGGCCCGGTCCAGGTCCGTGACCATCAGGGTGATGTGGCTGAGGCCGCGAATCATCTCAACCACACACAAACAGCCAGTGGTTGCAGGCCCCCAGGTGGCAGGGCTGCTCGCAGGTGTAGAGGTGGAAGCGGAACCAGGCCCCTCGCTGCTCCTCACTAAACGCCATAAATTTCTCCCGCAGCATCTCGTTTAAGCCGTCGGCATTGATCCGGCGGCGCACAGAAAGCCCCGCCTGTGCCATCTCCTCATCCGCCTGGCTCAGAGTGTGGAACACAAAGGGGAAGTCCTCGCAGCGGAAGCTGCCTGGGTCATAATCCCCCTCTGTGATATAGCCCGGGTCCTCCGTGTCCAGGGTCATGGTGGCGATCACCCAGTCGTTGTTGATGAAGGACACGAAGATCCTGCCCCCCGGCTTCAACACCCGTTTGCAGCCCCGCAGCAGGGCCAGCCGTTCCTCCAGGCTGCGCAGATGGTACATGGGCCCCAGGCACAGCACCGCGTCCATGCTGTAATCCGCCAGTTCGTCTACCGCGCTCTGGGCGTCCTGGCAGATAGCCTGCAAGCTTAATCCATGCCCAGCTTGCTCCTTCAACTGCTCGATATGGTGGGGCACCAGGTCCACCGCCCTCACCTGATGCCCGGCCTGGGCCAGGGGCAGGGCATACACCCCGGTGCCGCAGCCCAGGTCCAGCACGCTGCTGCTTGGCTGTAATTCCTGCTCCAGCACATGCAGGGTGGTCAGTCGCTCCAGCCACAGGCCCTCCCCGGTGATCCGGTCCTGCTCCCGGGTGAAAACCTCCTCATACACCGCCCGGGTCCTGTCCAGGCTGCCTTTGATCTGCCGTAGATGCTCCATATCATCCCTCCAGGCTGTTCACATAGTCCCCCACATCAAAGGGGTCCAGGCTGCTGTCCTTCCGCAGATATAGCGGGTG
>DAITOE010000232.1:0-2674 GCA_036834245.1 Clostridia bacterium
CATCACAGCAACCAGAAGCAGGGAAAGAATTTTTTTCATGACTTCCTCCGATGTGTTGTTATTTTTATTGGATTCACCAATAAATCTCAGTCAAGATTGACCCATTGGGAGTTGTTGGCAGCACTTTCCACCACCGCATGTACGAATTTTACCCCGTTGATGCCGTCCTCAATGCGGGGGAAGTCCAGATCGTCCGTGTTTTCCCCGCGCTGGTGACGCTTCACCGCCTCGATGAAGGTTTTGTAAATATTGGCAAAGGCCACATGGAGGCCTTCCGGATGGCCTGCGGGCAGCTGGTTGAAGGCGTTAGCCCCGCCCTTCATGTAGGAATTGCCACGAATCAAGGTCTGGGTGGGCTGGCCCCGGGGGGTGTACTTGAGGATCTCCGGCTGCTCCTGCTCAAACACCAGGGAGCCTTCATCCCCGTAGATGCGGACAAACAGGCTGTTGAAGGTGCCGGCTGCCACCTGGGAGCACCAGTAGGCGCCGTTGGCGCCGTTGTCGTACTCCACCAGGATGTTGGCGTTCAGGTCCAGGGGCTGACCGAAGTGGTTGGTGGTGGCCAGCAGGCGCTTGATCTTCAGCCCCGTGACGTAGTGGACAAAATGCTCAATGTGGGTACCGATGTCCCCCACGCAGTTGGAAATGCCCGCGATGGCCGGGTCCTTCCGCCAGACGGACAGGTTCAGTTCCTGGCCTTCCACGGGATGCAGGTCATCCAGCAGCCATTCCTGGGGGTATTCGGCGTTGACGTTGATGATATTGCCGATTTTGCCCTGCTGCACCATCTCCCGCATCACCTTGGCCATCACATAGCCGGTGTAGGAATAATTGACGCCAAAGAGCAGGTTCTTTTCCCGGGCCAGAGCCTTCAGCTCCTCCGCCTGCTTCACGGTGAAGCTGAGGGGCTTTTCGCACAGCACGTGGATGCCCTGCTCTAAAAAGACCTTGCTGATGTCGTAATGGGTGTTGTTGGGGGTGACGATGGACACAAACTGGATGCCATCTTCCCGCTGGGCCTCCTGCCTGGCCATCTCCCGGTAATCGTCATAGACCCGGGTTGGGTCCAGGCCCAGGGCCTCGCCGCTGTTTCTGTTCTTTTCTGCGGAAGAGGCGGAAAAGCTGCCGGCTACCAGGGTGGCCAGGGGGTCAAAGCGGATGCCCCGGCGGTGCACCACCCCGATGAAGGCGTTGACATCGCCGCCCACCATGCCAAAACGTACGCGATTGCTCATCTCGTCCTCCTTAGTTGGCAATGGCTTCGTCAAACTTGACCAGGGAGGGCCTGAAGTTCATTTTCTTCACAAAGGCGCAGGCTTCGGTTGCGCCTTCAATCCGGTCCATGCCGCTGTCCTCCCACTCCACCGACAGGGGGCCTTCATAGCCGTGAGCGTTGAGCACCCGGATGATTTCCTCAAAATTGACGCCGCCATGGCCCAGGGAGCGGAAGTTCCAGCCGCGGCGCAGGTCGCCGAAGTCGATATGGGAGCCCAGCAGGCCGCTGCGCCCGTCCAGGGTGACGGCAGCGTCCTTCATGTGGACGTGGTAGACCCTGTCCATGAAGTCATTCAGGAAGAGGTGGGGCGTCACCCCCTGCCAGAGCAGGTGGCTGGGGTCGAAGTTGAAGCCGAACTCAGGCCAGTCCTTGAACTTGTCCAGCAGCTTCTTTGTGGAGTAATAGTCAAAGGCGATTTCGCCGGGGTGCACCTCCAGGGCAAAACGGACGCCGTGCTTGCGGTATTCCTCCAGGATGGGGACCCACAGGTCAAAGATTTCCTGGAAGCCGTCTTCCACCATCTGCTCTGTGGTTTGCGGGAAGGAATAGAGGTATTTCCAGATGGGGCTGCCGGTGAAGCCGGTGACCACGGACACATCCAGCATCCGGGCAACCCGGGCGGATTTCTTCATCTGGTCGATGGCCCAGGCCCGGATGCCCTCCGGATTGTCTGCCAGTTCAGCGGGGGCGAAATTGTTCAGCCGCGGGTCCGGCGCGTCCCCCACGCACTGGCCGATGATGTGGGTGGCAATGGCTTTGCAGATGAGGTTGTGCTTTTTCAGGTTGTCCTTGATCCAGGGGATATAGGCCTCATCCGTCAGGGCCCGGTCGATGTTCAGGCCATGGCCCCAGCAGGCGATCTCCAGGCCGTCATAGCCCATGTCTGCGGCCAGGGCGCACAGTTCGTCAAAGGGAAGGTCGGCCCATTGGGCGGTGCACAGGGTTACAGGGCGTTTGTCCATATCAAATCCTCCTTGCCGTAGCTGATGGTTTGTTTTCCTGTGGTATCTGGTCATTTCTTAGTTCTGCAATACACATTTTAGCAATTCCCCCTGATTTGTCAAGAAAATAACCGGGCTGTTGTTTGCATTTTTTGCAGGCCTTTCCTGCCCTGTCCCCTTGGCAACACATGTGGAGAGGGCCAAAATTTCCTTATCATTCCTGCTTGACAGAATGTTTCTGTGTTGTATAATTGCATTAAGGTCAAAGATGGTCAGTCTTTGGCCGATGAAAGGAAGGTGAGTTGGCATGAGCCAGTTGAAATACACACAAAAGAGCATGGAGGCCATTCAGAGCGCCCAGCGCCTGGCATCGGAATATCTGAACCAGACCCTGGAGCAGGCCCATTTGCTCATCGCGCTGACGGAAGACAGCGCAAGCCTCATCCCCCAGCTGCTG
>DAITOE010000233.1:0-2674 GCA_036834245.1 Clostridia bacterium
AAGGACGAGGAGGAGTTCCTGGAGGGCCACGTGGTGGAAGGCATCCTGAACAAATACTGCGGCTACATGTCCGTGCCCATCTATTATGAGGACATCGAGGGCATCAAGCAGCAGGAAGAGGACCAGAAAAAGCGCAAAAAGGAAGCCGAGAAGAAACGCAAGGAAGCAGAGAAGAAGGCCGCGGAGGAAGGCAAGGAGCCGGAAACCCTGCCGGAGTTTGAGGAAGAGGCCCCCGGCCCCGTCCTCATCAACGAGGTCAACCCCCTGTGGCTGAAGGCTCCCAAGGACTGCACCGAGGAGGAATACAAGGAAACCTACCGCAAGCTGTTCAACACCTGGGAGGATCCCCTGTTCTGGATCCACCTGAATGTGGACTATCCCTTCACCCTGAAGGGCATCCTCTATTTCCCCAGGATCAAGCGGGACTTTTCCGGCCAGGACGGCCAGGTGAAGCTGTTCAACCGCCAGGTTTTCGTGGCGGACAACATCAAGGAGGTCATTCCCGAGTTCCTGCTGGTGTTAAAAGGCGTGCTGGACTGCCCGGACCTGCCCCTGAACGTCTCCCGTTCCTTCCTGCAAAACGACGGCTATGTGCGCCGGCTGTCCCAGCACATTGTGAAAAAGGTGGCGGATAAACTCAACGCCCTCTTCAACACCGAGCGGGACACCTACCAGAAATACTGGGATGACATCCACCCCTTCATCAAGTACGGCAGCATTTCCGACCGCAAGTTCTATGACGCCGTGAAGGACTCCCTGCTGCTGAAAACCACCAGGGGCGAGTACTACACCCTCAACGAGTACAAGGCCCGGAACGAAGGCAAGACCGAAAAGAAGGTATACTATACCACAGACCCCTCCCGGCAGGCAGCCAGCGTGGCCCCCTTTGAGGAAAAAGGAATCGACGTGGCCATCATGGACACCCTGATCGACGTGAACTACATGTCCTTCCTGGAGTATTCAGGCGGCGCCGACCTGCACTTCCTGCGGGTGGACGCAGACGTGAAGGGCCTGCAGGAGGACAGCGAGGAAGGCCGCGACATCGATGCCGAGGCCCTTCAGACCCGGGTGCGGGAGGTGCTGGGCATGGAAGACCTCACCGTCCAGCTGGAGGCCTTGAGCGACCGGGAAACCCCCGGCATGCTCACCGAGGATGAGCAGCTGCGCCGCTACAAGGACATGAGCCGCCTGTACGGCGAGATGAACGCCTTCCCCGAGCGCTACACCCTGGTATTGAACCGGGCCAACAAAAGCGTCCAGGCCATCGCGGCCATGGAAGCGGGGGAGAAGCAGGCCCTGCTTATCGCCCAGGTCTTTGACCTGGCCCGCCTGTCCTCCCGCCCCTTGGAAGGGGACGAGCTGAAGGCCTTCATGAAGCGCAGCAACCAGCTGATCGACCTGCTCACAGAATAATCCTGAACAAGAACGCGCCCCCGGCCTGCGGGTTCAACCCCGGGCCGGCGCGCCCCCTAAAAAAGGAGGATTGCGGCATGCAAAGAATTGCCCTTGGAAAAACCGGTTACCAGATTCACCCCATCATCTATGCTGGCATCGTCAGCATGAACGAAACCCAGGCCGATTCCGACCGCTATGTGGCGCAAAGCATCGCTTCCGGGGTCAACTATTTTGACGTGGCTCCCAGCTATGGCAATGCCGAGGTCATCCTGGGCCAGTCTTTAAAGCCCTACCGCAAGGACATCTACCTGGCCTGCAAGACCACGGAACGCAAGGCCAAGGCGGCAGAGAAGGAGTTCCACCAGTCCCTCAAAAACCTGCACACCGACTGGTTTGACGTCTACCAGCTCCATTCCCTCACCACGCCGGAGGACATCGAAACGGCCTTCGGCCCCGGGGGCACCCTGGAGATGGTCCTGAAGTACAAGGAGCAGGGCCTGGTGAAGAAAATCGGCTTCAGCGCCCACTCCGAGCGGGCCGCCCTGGAAGCCCTGAAGCGCTACCCCTTTGACACGGTGATGTTCCCTGTCAACTACCTGCTCCACATGGGCCAGGGCATCGGCAGGGAGCTGCTCCGCGCCAAAGAGGAGCAGGGCTTTGGCCTCCTGGCCATCAAGGCCATGGTGGAGCGCGCCTGGCTCACCGACACCGAGCAGGGCCAGTCTCCCTGGCCCAAGTCCTGGTGCAAGCCTTTTGACAGCGGGGAGGTGGACGCCCGCCTGGCTGGCATGCGCTATGCCTTCCACCTGGGGGCCGATGCCCTCATCCCGCCGGGCAACTGGGAGTGCCAGTCCTTCATGAACGACCACGTGCAACAGGCTGTGGACACGGCCTATGGCCAGCAGGACGAAGCGCTCCTTACGGCCCGGTTTGAACAGATGAAGGACCACCCTTTCTTCGACAAAAACAACGGCAACTGGCCGGCATAAACCGAAGCCAGCCAACAAAAAAACGGGCGCCGCCTTGGTGCCCGTTTTTTGTGTTTGTTGTGTCAACCGCCCCGGATGATCCGTATGAAGAAGCCGTCGTTTCGGAAGATGTCCGCCACCTGGCTGGATTCCAGGAAGGCCAGGAAGCTTTCGTCCGGCACCATCACCTGGATGAGGGGGATCAGCAGCACCAGCAGGTAGCAGATCACCGCTCCCCTGGCCAGGCCGAATAGCCCGCCCGCCAGCCAGTCCAGCTGCTTTAAGATGGGAAACTCAAACACGTGGCGGAT